>CAYFRV010000001.1:0-42010 GCA_964345495.1 uncultured Bacteroidales bacterium
AGCTTTTGGCAGAGATTTTTCTAACATTCCGTCTTGCTACTTACTCATTCACATCCGCTGCTGCCACTGTTAACCTTGCGGTTTAATTCGGTAGCCATTCTGTTGTCATTTGGTGGTCATTCTGTTGTCATTCGATAGTCATTCTGTTGTCATTCGATAGTCATTCGGTATATATTCAATTGTTTAGGAGTATATTTTTTTTCAACGACTACTGTTTCTTTGTGCCAATGGCCAATAGCTAACAGCCAAAAGCCAAAAGCTGAACGCTTATTAGCAAAATGATGGCAATTTTCTATTTTACCTCTACTTCTGAAATTGCCTATTTATAGAGAAAGAGGTTAAAATGGCATGTAAATTATCTTCTTTGTTTTGAAGAATTCTTCTTTAAAAAAGTCGTTTATGTGGTATATCTGAATTTTATCTTTATATTTTTTTATCTCTTCTTCAAAATCTCCGCCTTTTAGATAAAACACTCCATTTTTCATGGAATTTTTGTTTGTTTCGCTAATGTTATTTTTTACCCAATGGATAAACTTCGGGAATTGAGTAACAGCTCTGCTGGTTATGAAATCGAATTTTTCATTGTAGTTTTCTGCTCTTGCGTGCACCGTTTCAATGTTTGTAAGTTCCATTTCTGCATTGATGGCTTCTATAACCTTCAACTTTTTTTTAATTGAATCTAATAAAACAAAGTGACATTCCGGGTATACTATTGCAAGCGGAATTCCAGGGAAACCACCACCTGTGCCAATGTCCAGAATGTTTGTTCCGGGATTGAAATCAGCTATTTTGCATATAGCCAGAGAGTGAAGGACATGATGGAGATAAAAATTTTGAAAGTCCTTTCGCGAAATGACATTTATTTTCTTATTCCAATGATTGTAAGCATCATAAAGCCCTTTGAATTTCTCAATTTGCTCAGATGTTAAGCCGGGAAAATAGGACAACACTTTATTCATGACCCCGATGCTATTTGAGATGTTGGTCTTTATTTTTCAGAATATTGAAAAGCAGTTCGCGTGCTCTGAAAAGTTGAGCCTTTACAGTACCTAAAGGGAGGTTTAATTCAGTGGCAATTTCTTCGTAGGAATATTCTTTGAAGTACCTAAGTTCAATAAGATTCCGATACCGGGGTTTGAGTTTATGAACAACACTCCTCATGAGTGAGACTTTCTGGTTCTTTATCATGTCAGCCTCAGGATCCAGTGTATGGGACTGAAGTGAGGGAGCGGACATTTCAGAACTATCTTCTCCGTTATCTATAGAAACGATGTTTGCTTTCTTTTTTCTGATAAAGTCTATACAATTGTTCGTTGCAATTTTAAAAAGCCAGGTACTGAAAGCATAATTGGGAGTGTATTGTTCAATATTTTTAAAGGCTTTGCCAAAAGCTTCAATGGTCAAATCTTCAGCGTCGTTTTTATTATTCACCATTTTCAGCAGCATATAATAGATAGCATCTTTATACCTGTCCAGCAATTCAGCATAAGCTTTTTCGTCACCTTTAACAGCAAGCTGAACCAACTTATAATCGTATTTTGCTTTGTCGGATAAGTTGGAATTCATTTAGTTTCGCTTTAGATCAGATTTTAGTATTTTTATTTGCTTCAATTTTATTTGAAATTAATCCTATAAAGTTAAATAATGGTAACAACAAATCATAAAAAGGCGAAAGTAATAATAAATATTTTTCACACAATTTCTTTGAAATGTTATTTATAACAATTAATTGAATTAAAAGTCTTAATAAAAACACTCCAATTATATAGAGATGGAATTCAGTAAAATATATAAGAGACAGAACAAAGCTTGCATAAAAGAAGATTCTGCTGTATACTTCTGTCAGCAATCGCCATTTTGTTTTTTTGTTATAAAAAGAAGCAGCTTTCAAATGTCTTTTTTTCTGTTTAAACCATGCAATAAAATTTTTTTGAGGCTCTGACCTGACAATCGCTTCTTTAGAAATTTGTATTTTGGTATTTTGTTTGTTTGCAGTCTGATTAATAAAGATATCATCATCACCTGATTCTATATGGTAATGTCCTGAAAAACCTTTGTTTTTGTAAAATAAATTCTTTTTATACCCCATGTTTCTTCCTATTCCCATGTACGGAAATCCCGAAAGGGCATAAGTTAAATATTGAAGGGCAATAGTTAGCGTGTCGTAACGGATTAGCGTGTTTAGCAATCCGCCCTGGTGTTTGTATCCTCCATATCCAAGCACGATAGAGTTATCATTGGTAAATTGTTCCGCCATTTTACTAACCCAGTTATTAGAAACGGGGTAGCAGTCAGCATCAGTAAACAGGAGACATTCATTTTTTGCTGCTTTTATTCCTATCGTAACAGCTAATTTTTTCCCATGGGTGAATTTTTGGTCTTTCTTTATTTCTGTAGTTTTAAGGTGGGCGTATTGATTGGATAGTCGTTTTAATACGATATCGCTATCATCTGTTGAGCAATCGTTAACCACTACCACTTCAAAATCTTTATAATTCTGCTCTAAAACAAGGGGTAGATTTTTTTCCAGGTTTTCCTGTTCATCACGTGCACATATTATAACCGAAACAGGTGGTTTATTGCCGGTGTGTTCAGGTTGCTTATAAAATAAAATTTTTCCGTAAATAGCTATGTAATAGACTAGTTGTATGATTGTTGTGATTACTAAAACTATAGGGATTATCCATAGAGGGTTTTGAGAGATGAGGTCTATTATTTGCATTCTTATATTTTATTTTTCTTTAACAATGTTATGAAAGTTTTTTTTACTACACAAATTGTTCTTTAAACTTTATCTTTATGAATGATTATATTTGCCGGATAATTTTTGTTTAATGAAACCCTCATCCACTAAATGCAGACAAAAAACCATGAATACATCCTGCCTGCCGCTCAGGCAGGTGTGTCGTGTCTGGCAGGCAGGAGGGTTCCATGCATTTAACATCTTGAAATGTCAATATTGATCCAAAACATATTAATGAAAACCAAACTGTTAACAAACCTTTATCCAAATGAATTTCAAGGTTAATAAAACATCGGAAGGTTCAAAAGCAAGGAGCGGGGAGTTTTTAACTTCACATGGTAAAGTGTTAACACCTGTTTTTATGCCTGTAGGTACTTTAGGAAGCGTCAAAGGGATAAATCAGAAGGATTTGAGAGAAGAGATTAAGTCTCAAATGCTACTATCGAATACATATCATTTGTTTTTACGTCCAGGCGTTGATGTTTTGGAGAGTGCCGGAGGGTTGCATAAATTTATAAACTGGGATAGGCCTATTCTTACCGATAGTGGAGGTTACCAGGTTTTTTCTTTGTCTGATAACAGAAAGCTGACGGACGATGGTGCCTATTTTCGTTCACATATAGATGGTTCGAAACATTTTTTTAGTCCGGAGAATGTGGTCGATATTCAGCGGTCTATAGGTGCTGATATTATGATGGCTTTTGATGAATGTACGCCCTATCCCTGTGAATACAAAGCGGCAAAAAAATCGATGCAGTTAACGCATGGCTGGTTAAAACGCGGAATACAACAGTTTAAAGCTACTGAGCCGAAATACGATTATGATCAGTTTTTTTTTCCGATTGTGCAGGGTAGTGTTTATGAAGACCTTAGGAAAGAGTCGGCAAAGTTTATCAGCGAAAATGAAACCGCTGGCTATGCCATTGGTGGATTATCTGTAGGAGAGCCGATTGAAATCATGTATGAAATGATTGAAGTTGTGAATGAAATATTACCCAAAACAAAACCACGTTATTTAATGGGTGTCGGAACACCAGTGAACATTCTGGAAGCTATTGACAGAGGAGTGGATATGTTCGATTGTGTGCTTCCTACCCGCAATGGAAGAAATGGAATGTTGTTCACTAAAAATGGAATTATCAATATTAAAAATTACAAATGGAGAACAGATTTTACACCTTTGGAGGAAAATGGAGAATCTTATGTTGATAGTTTCTTTAGTAAGGCATATTTGAGGCATTTATTTGTATCAAAAGAAATGTTGGGTTCACAAATTGCCACTATGCATAACCTCAGCTTTTATATGTGGTTGGTTCGCAGAGCCAGAGAAAAAATTGAGGAGGGAAGTTTTCCCTCATGGAAAAAGGAAATGACAGAAAAACTAGGTCAAAGATTATGATTATTCCGGGATTAAAAAAAATAGACATCTATATTATCAAGAAGTTTCTTGGAACTTATTTCTTTGCAATTGCTTTAATTGTTAGTATTTCTATAGTTTTTGATCTGTCAGAGAAGGTAGATAATTTCATTGATAATGAAGCGCCACTTAAAGGAGTTTTACTGTATTATCTGTATTTTATTCCCTGGTTGGCTAATCTTTTGAGCTCATTATTCACTTTCATAGCAGTGATCTTTTTTACTTCAAAAATGGCCTACAATTCTGAAATCATTGCTATTCTGAGTAATGGCGTCAGTTTTCGGCGCATTTTATTACCGTATTTTATAGCAGCAACCCTCATTGCTCTAATTTCTTTTGGTTTAATGGGATATGTCATTCCATATTCGAATGAACACCGAATTAGTTTTGAACTTTCTTATATTAAAGGCAAGCGCCCCGAGGTGCAAAGAAATATTCACATGCAGATAGATACAGGGAAATATGTCTCTATGCGTAGTTATGATCCACGAAAAGATCAGGGACATAAATTTTCGCTGGAAAAATATGAAGAAGGAAAATTGATTTCCAAATTGATGGCAGATAAACTGAGGTGGGATTCGACAGCAAATAAGTGGATAGTTGAAAATTATTACATCAGAGAATTAAATAAAGACGGAACTGATGAATTAAGAAGCGGGAAGGAAACAGATACCTCATTAACTGTTACTCCATTAGATTTCCAACAAAGGGAAGATTATGTAGAAACGATGGATATGAAGGAGCTTGATGAATTTATTGATCGGAGAAAAATGCAGGGTGCCGAAAATCTGGAAGTTTATCTCATTGAAAAACACAGGAGGTTTTCTTATCCTTTTTCTACTTTTATCCTAACTTTGATAGGTGTTTTTCTGTCTTCAAGAAAAGTTAGGGGAGGAATGGGCGTGCAAATAGGAGTCGGAATAACCCTTAGTTTTGCTTATATTCTGTTTATGAGATTCGCCCGTATGTATGCACTCACGGGTGCAATAGCACCGTTTGTTGCAGTATGGATACCCAATGTTATTTTTGCTTTAATTGCTTTATTGTTATATAGATTTGCCCCGAGATAGAAAAAATTGTATATTGGTTATTAGGGTTTTACTGATTTGACTGTAAAAAAAGGTCAAATTTGTTTTTATTAATTTATTTGATTTTGTAATGTTGTAGTTTGTTTATTTATTTTTGCTGGTTCTTTCTAACTAAATTTATTTATTATGTCATTGAAAAGAAAGATTCTTGAATTACAGAAAAAGCGTGAAAAAGTACTGCAAGGCGGAGGCGAAAAAGCTATAGAAAAACAGGTAGCCATGGGTAAGATGACTGCCAGGGAACGTGTTATTACACTTCTGGATGATAATTCTTTCCATGAGTATGACCTGTTTGTAGAACATGAAGCTAAGGATTTTGATATGGATAAAAAGGTTCTTCATGGTGACGGTGTGATTATTGGTACCGGCACTATTTATGGAGCGCCTGTATGTATTTTTGCGCAGGACTTTACAGTTGCAGGAGGCTCATTGGGGCTGATGCACGCCCGTAAGATCGGAAAAATCATGGATCACGCTATGAAGATGCGTGTCCCCTTAATCGGAATTAACGATTCGGGCGGAGCCAGAATTCAGGAAGGGGTAAACTCACTTGCCGGTTATGGCGAAATATTTTATCGCAATACGGTGAGTTCGGGTGTTATACCTCAAATTTCCGTTATACTTGGTCCCTGTGCTGGTGGAGCCGTTTATTCTCCTGCATTGACAGATTTTGTTTTTGTGGTTGAAAACATTTCCAAAATGTTTATTACCGGCCCGGGCGTTATTAAAACTGTTCTGGGCGAAGACATATCTATGGAAGAACTAGGAGGCGCAAAAGTTCACAGTGAAACAACAGGAAATGCTCATTTCTATGCTGAGAGTGAACTGGAGTGCTTTAACCAGATAAAGAAATTAGTTACCTACATTCCGTGGAATAATAGTCAGAAAGCTAAACGTATGGAGCCTAAAGAGCCCCTTTCTGATAAATATCCTATCGATGAAATTGTGCCCGGAAATTCAAAAGAACCTTATGACATTCGTGATGTTATAAAAGCGGTAACTGATGAATCTGACTTTTTTGAAATTCAGGAAAGGTGGGCCAGTAATATTGTCATAGGTTTTGGACGAATTAACGGAAACACCGTAGGTTTTGTAGGAAATCAGCCATTGATACTTGCAGGAGTCTTGGATGTTGATTCTTCTGATAAAGCTGCCCGGTTTATTCGTTATTGTGATGCATTTAATATTCCTGTGGTAACATTGGTCGATTTGCCGGGATACCTTCCAGGAGCCGATCAGGAACATGCCGGTGTTATCCGTCATGGTGCGAAAGTGTTGTATGCTTACAGTGAGGCCACAGTGCCTAAGATAACTTTCATTCTCCGTAAAGCTTATGGAGGTGGATATATTGCAATGAATTCAATACACTTGAACGCAGACTTTGTTTTTGCATGGCCTGGCGCTGAGATAGCTGTTATGGGGCCCGAGGGAGCTGCAAATATCATCTTCCGAAAAGAGATACAAAATGCTGATGACCCCGAAAAAATGCGAAAACAGAAAGTTAAGGAGTATAAGCAGAAGTTTGCTAATCCTTATGTTGCAGCGGCTAAAGGTTATGTAGACTCTGTTATTGAACCCCGAGAAACAAGAAAATTATTAGAGCATGCACTAGAAGTTTCTCAAAATAAGGTAGATAAGCGTCCATCTAAGAAACATGGTATTCCACCATTTTAAAATTGTTGTGTATGACTACGAATAAAAAAGATAAATCTCAGGAAAAAACGAATCAACAAGTGGACAAGGAAAAAAATGGTAAGTCCACTCAGCGTTATAGTTCGTTTTGGATTGATGCTACAAAGTACAAGACTAAAATAACAGATAAATTTAGGAACAGGAAAAAATGGGACACATCTAATAGAGGAGCCGTTTATTCTGAATTTCCCGGAACCGTGCTGAAAGTTGATGTGCAAAAGGGAGATAATGTTGAAAAAGGCGACAGACTCTATATTTATGATGCTATGAAAATGAAAAACAGGGCTTATTCCCCTCGCGACGGGAAAGTTAAGGAGGTGAATATTTCTGAGAATGACGTAATTAAAAAAGGTCAGCTATTATTTGTTATTGAATAGTCGAATAAACCAGACAACATGTATTTTAAAAATGACGGCTTTACTGGCCGTCATTTTTATTTTTGAAAATTAATGGTTTGGAAATTCATATATTCTTTTTATCTTTAGTTTCCCTAAGGAAGCTCAGCTAAAATGGAAAATATATTACTGATTGACAGTGACGAAAAATTCGCTAATGATGTTTCAGAATATCTTAAAGGGTTAGGCTATAGTATCTTGCTTGCCACTGATGGTCCTTCAGGCGTACAAAAAGCACTCCAGTATATTCCTGATATTATAGTATGTGATGCTGGCCTTAAAGGGCTTTCAGGATATGAAGTTTTTAATATGATCCAGCAAATTAACACCACTGCTGTCATACCTTTTATTTTTCTGACTACAAAGAATGCCTATGAAGATCTTCGTACTGTAATGAACCTGGGCGTAGATGATTTTCTTGTTAAACCGTTTGAATTTTCTGAATTAAAAAGATTGCTTGAGGTTCGGATCGAAAAACAGGAGAAAATTCTTAATCAAATTGATGAAAGATTTAATTTGCTTATAGATTATGCTTATTCTGCTATTTATATATATCAGGACGAGAGGCTTGAGTATGTCAATCAAAAGTTCTGTAATATTTTAGGATACTCCAAGAAGGAATTGTTGGGAATGAGTTTGGTAAATATTGTATATAAAGATGATATTCATATTGTCATTGATAAAATTAATAGGTGTTTCAGGGGAGTTCATGATGAGTTAAAAGTTGGATTTCGGGCAATAAGACGAGACCAAAATGTAATCTATGTTAATCTTTCCGGGAATGTTGTTACTATGAAAGGTAAGAAAAGTCTTGTCGGAACCCTTACGAAACAGGAAGAAGACCAGCCGGAACTTAACGGAGAATATGAAGAAATACTAGATAATCAGACCGCTTCATCAAAGCAGGATATTACATCCAGAGAAAAAGATGTTTTGAAATTTATTTGTGATGGAATGTCAAATCAGGAAATTGGCGAAAAACTCTCTATTAGTGTTCGTACTGTTGAAGGACACAGAAATAGATTGCTAAAGAAAACAGGCTGTAAAAACTCTGCCGAACTTGCTATTTATGCTGTTAAATCAGGTTTTTATAAAGTGTGATTTTTTACGTTTTTTATGCTTATAGGTGATTTTACCTGTGTATAAATCCTACATGGGTAATAATACGCATTTTTAATTGTTTTATTTTCAGTGTTTTAGCTAAATTCGTTTTCCGTGTAATTTTAATTTTTTATTTTACTGAAGTGAGTTTTGCTGTTCTACCTCCTTTTATCTCTGCTATAGGGAGTAATAAAACAATACGTTTCTTTATTAATTAATCGAAAACAGGGATTAGGTAAAAATACTCTTTTTATCATTTAAATAAGCTCTTATCTTAGTTTTGGTTTTAACCCAAAATTTTGCTTATGGACCGATCAATTTCTTATCTGACTTTTTATATTGATGACAAAGAATTTGCTCTACCTTCAGAGAAAATTCATTCGATTTTTGATGTCTCCAGTATCAAAGATATAGATTCTGAATTATATTTTATGAAAGGTGTTGCTCTAAAGGAAACCGGAGTATTGCCTGTTGTTGATTTAGGTCGTGTATTAGGGGTTTCAGAGAATAGCCCATCGGAATCCTCCTCTGTTATTCTTGCAAGCCTTAATCTTTCCGGGAAGGTATTTAAGGTTGGACTGGTTGTTGATATGGTTACCTCCGTGTTAAGTATTAATAAGAAGTTAGTTGCCGACGCTGTTCAGAATAATTCTTCGTCTGTTCCAAAAGAAGTTGAAGCTGTTGTAACAGATAAATGTCAGAAAATTTATATCTTAAAAACTGAAAGTTTGTTCTCGGAAGATGATCTTTTAGACTTATATATTGAAGTAAAAAGGTTTTTAGGTATAGAATTGGATTAATGTTCTGTTTTGTTTTGGCACATTCAGTAAAATTTAAAACTTTACTTTTACTTCTGAATTTGCCTGTTTTTTCTATGTTATAAAGCAATTATTATTTCCTGTTATTTAGTTGTCCTGCATTTGCTGTAAACTTCTTTTCAAAAAAAAGAAGAAATTCTTATGATTTTGCTAATTTCCTGTTATTATTTTTTAACTTAGTGTATTAACCCTTAAAGGGTAATTTTGGGTTTATTGGTTTATTAATATGGGCAGGAAATTTTTCTGCCCATATTTTAATTTAATAAGTTAACACCAAATACTTTTCTCCATCTAATTGGTGGTTCTAAGAAAACGCATCATTGGCCTGCCCGCTGCACTTTTTCCGATAGCTATCGGAATTTCCCTAAAGGAAGGCTAACCCACTAAAAAACAGTCGATTAGTTTCCAGTAAAATAAAATGTAAGCAGGTTTATTTTCTGTTTAAAGGGAGTTGCTTAAAGACAGTAATTAGGAAAATTCAAAAGCAGAGGTATATTGAAAAAAAACGAGGTTGTAAAATTTAGCGCGTAAAAATCCATTCATTTTTTGAAGAGAGTTCATCATTAAAAACATATCCATCTTCTTCAAATGTTTTTAATACTTCCGGGTTGTTGATTTTTTCTTTAATAATGAATCGTGTCATTGCACCTCTTGCCTTTTTAGCGTAAACAGCTATGGTCTTGTATTCGTTCTTCTTCTTTTCTTTAAAAACGGGAGTGATGATATCCCCTTTGATTGAACTTGGCTTAATCGCCTTGAAATATTCCTGAGAAGCCAGATTGATAAGGGTGGAATTTTTTTGATCTTGTAAGGCAGCATTTATATTTTCGTTAATTTTATTTTCCCAGAATTCATATAAATTGTTACCCCTTTTATTTTTTAAATGTGTGCCCATTTCTAATCTATAGGGTTGTATTAGGTCTAATGGGCGGAGAATGCCATATAATCCGGATAGAATTCTTAGATGCTTCTGGGCAAACCCCAGGTCTTTTTCATATAATGATTTGGAATCTAGCCTTTTATAAACATGTCCATTAAACATGAAAATTGCTTGTTGCGCATTTTCTTTTGAGACATTTGGTGTCCAGCGCATAAATCTTTCATAGTTCAATTCTGCAATATCCCTGCTTACACTCATAAGCTCTTCAATATCCTGTGGGCCTAATTGCCTCAGTTCATCGATGAGTACTTTGGCATCATTAAGGAAATCGGGAATTGTATGCTGATTGGTAATTAACCGGGAAGTTTGTTCAAGTTTTTTTGCAGGTGAAATAATTGTAATCATAGCGTATATTTATTAGATATACAATTATGAAAAAGATTTGTTCTAACCTAATTTATTCGAAAAATAAGTTAAAATTTTGGCCTGTTTTTGTTTAGAACCATTAATCGATTTTTTCTGAGCTTTATTTCTTTTTCATGAAAGGCGCAGCACTTGAGTTCAAAGGTTTAATATAATGTCATCTATTTTTCTTTTAGGCACATGATGCACCATATTATCATCTCTCCAGTATTTTATATCCTCCTCCGTGTCAATTTCATTAATGACGACAGTTTCCCTTGGTTTTCCTAATGCAATAACTAACATAATTTCATAATGATTTTCAATTGAAAATTCTTCCCGTAGCGTTTTTTTATCAATTGATGCAATAAGACAACCTCCAAATCCTTTTTCGATGGCTCCTAACAGTATGCTTTGAGCAGCTATGCCATGATCACAGGAGATGTTTTTTTCAATTCTGTTGTCACCAAGCATGATAATGTATGCAGAAGGTTTTTCTCCTTCCGCAGGACCTTCCCAATTTTTTAGGTATCCTGCCCAGCTTAAGCAGTTGAAAATTTTTTCGTTTGTCTCATATTCATTGGATATGAGGTATTTTAAAGGTTGTAGGTTTTTTGCTGAAGGGGATAATCGGGCAAGATTTATGAAGTACTTTAAGTTTCCTGTTGCTATATAAAAATCTTGATAAAATCTTCTGTAACTTCTGTTTTGTCTGATCAACTGTTCTAGTAGCATAGGATTATTTTAAGTGGTAAAAAACTATTTTATTTGTTACCCCTAAAAATAATCTGTTTAATTTAGATTTCCAATATTTTCTAAATGAACCTGTTTGAAAAATCTTTGGCTCTGGAAACTCTGGATATTTATGCACAAACAGGACGCATTTTTTTGATATCGATACGTCCTGTTTGCTGAAATAGAGTCTTGTAAGTGCTATACTATTCTTTAAATCTTTTTACAACTTCGTCCCAGTTGACTACATTCCAGAATGCATCAATATAATCTGCTCTTTTGTTTTGGTATTTCAGGTAATAGGCATGTTCCCAAACATCAATTCCCATAAGAATTTTTTTAGCCTTGCAGCATCCTGGCAGATCCATTATTGGATTATCCTGGTTGGGTGTGGAGCAGATAGACAATCTTCCGTCTTCTGCTATAATGAGCCATGCCCATCCTGAGCCAAATTGGCCGGTTGCTGCCTTTTTAAACTCATTCTTGAAATCTTCAAAAGAGCCAAAGTCTCTTTCAATGGCTTCTTTGAGTTCACCGGTAGGCTCTCCGCCTCCGTTTGGCGACATAATTTTCCAATAGATATTGTGGTTATAATAACCGCCACCATGATTTCTTACGGCAACCGGGTATTTGGACACATTCTGAAGCAGTTCTTCTATAGATCTATTTTCAAGCTCCGTACCTTCAATTGCTGCATTTAACTTATTTGTATAGCCGGCGTGGTGCTTATCATGATGCAATTCCATAGTTTCCTTATCAATATAAGGTTCAAGTGCATCATATGCGTAAGGTAGATTTTCTAATTTAAAAGCCATAATTATTTAATTTTTTAGAGTTAAACATTATTTTTATTTTGTCTAAATAAACATATTTGTTCTTCAACAATGAAGAGATACAATTGTTTGAAAAAAAATCATTTCATTACATTCGCATCTTAAAAACCGGTAGTTGTGAATAGGAGAATATTAAACCTGGCTGTTCCGAATATTATCAGCAATGTTACTGTTCCTCTTTTAAGTATGGTGGACATTTCACTGGTGGGGCATCTTGATGAGAATTCTAAGCTGCATATTGGTGCCATTTCTTTAGGAACGATGATATTCAATTTTATTTATTGGGGGTTTAGTTTTTTAAGAATGGGAACAAGCGGTTTTGCTGCACAGGCTTTTGGCCGGTATGATTATCGGGAAACTATGCTGGTTTTATCCAGAGCTGTATCTGTTGCGATAGGAGGGGCAGTTTTATTGATCATATTGCAATATCCTATTGCTAAGATTGGATTTTATCTTCTGAATGGTTCTAAAGAAGTTGAAGCTTTAGC
The DNA here is from genome assembly GCA_964345495.1 of uncultured Bacteroidales bacterium. Lineage (GTDB taxonomy): Bacteria > Bacteroidota > Bacteroidia > Bacteroidales > UBA12077 > JAGXLC01. Next base: position 12,590 of record CAYFRV010000001.1, read on the forward strand.
CCGGGAATATTTTTTTATTAGAATATGGGCGGCTCCTGCCACTATTGGGTTATATGCATTAACCGGCTGGTTTATCGGAATGCAAAATGCACGTATCCCTATGGCTATTGCGATAACAGTCAATCTCTTAAATATTGGGTTTAATTATACGTTTATTAACTATTTTGGAATGGCTTCCGATGGAGTTGCTTTAGGAACAGTTATAGCGCAATATTGTGGTTTTATTTTAGCTCTTTTCATCTTTTTTAAACGACACAGTGATTTGCTGAAATACTGGAGTTACAAGGCTATGCTTGAATTAAAAGCGCTCAAACTCTTTTTCGCGGTGAACAAAAATATTTTCATTCGTACAATGTGCCTGATTTTTGTGATGACATTTTTTACTTCCCAATCTGCAGACATAGGAGATACTACATTGGCAGTGAATTCTGTGTTATTACAGTTCTTTATGTTTTTTTCCTTTGTGATGGATGGATTCGCTTATGCTGCCGAAGCTTTAACCGGCAGATTTTTTGGCGAGCAGTCGAAGGCTAAATTAATAAAAACGGTCAAATTGTTATTTTTATGGGGTATTGGATTTGCTTCTTTGTTTACCTTGATTTATATTTTTCTTGGGGATCGCATTTTGTATCTTTTGACGGATAATACGGAAGTCCTGAAACGAAGTGAAGATTTTGTTTATTGGGTATGGGGCATTCCTTTAATTACTTTTACGGCATTCCTGTGGGATGGCATTTTTATTGGAGCAACCGCTTCCAAAAGCATGAGGAATGCCATGTTGCTTTCTACCTTAGTCTTCTTTATTCCCGTTTATTATTTGCTTATCGGTCCGATGGGAAATCATGGTTTATGGCTGGCTTTTCTGTTGTTTCAGTTGAGCAGGGGTGCTATTCAGACTTTACAATCTTCTGGAGCAATATTTAAAAAATTGAATTAATTTTGTATCTTTATATTTAGATATGTTGTTTTAAAATTTATAACTATGAAGATAACAAAAGACATTTCCATCGAAGAATTGGTTGATAATGTACCACAAGCGGTTAAATATCTTATGCATGAAGGGATAAAGTGCATAGCTTGCGGTGAGCCCATTTGGGGAACACTGGAAGAAGCCGCAAAGGAAAAGGGGTACACGGATCAGGATATTGAAAGATTTGTGGCTGATCTTCAGTATTTTGCTGATAATCCGTCAAAAGAAGTTCCACAACCCGGGTCACAAATTAACGTGAAAAAGATTAAAGGGGATTCTGATGACTGAAATCAAAATACTTATATAACACAATTGTACTTAACCGAAAATGAGGTGATTGGTTGTTAAGTATTGGCCTCTGTGCTTTTTTTAACAAGCGTTTGATATTAATTTTGTTTTTTGGTTTTACTGAAATCATTGTGTGATATACAGAACTTTTTGATTAACTTTTTCATAACACTTATGCTTTTTTCTGGTTAATGTTTGAAAATCCATAAAAATATACTATTTTGGCTATTTATTGTCAGAATATTAGCTGATATGTCATTTAAGGTACGGTATTTATGGAAATAAAGACAATCAAAGGACATTTTTTTACAGAGTTTGAACAAGCCTTGTCTTTAGCCTTGTATAAAAATTTTAAACCTAATTTTGCCTTGGTTTTTTGTTCGGTATCCCAAAATTTGAACCAGATTAGTAAATTATTTCATGATAATGGCATTGAATTTTTGGGTGCGACCACAGCAGGTGAGATATTTGAGACAGAAGTTGATGAAAAATCGATTACGGCAATGCTTTTTAAGTTGCCCCCCCGCGCTTACAGCATGGTCTACCATGATCGGATAAATACCAAAGAAACTTTGCGTGAAGTTGGTTATGGAATTGGAAAAAAAGCTTTAAATAAATATAATAATCCTTCAGTTATTGTTCTCTCAGGTGGTATGAGAGCCAATGGCGAAGAACTTGTTAATGGATTACTTGATTCTAATGTACCAGGGAATAGTATTTTTGGAGCTTTAGCCGGCGATGATTTAAAGATGCAGGACACCTATGTTTTTTCTGATGAAGGGATAACAAGCAATGGAGTAGCGTCGCTTATTTTAGATGGTGATAAAATTATTGCTTCGGGTGTTGCTACAAGCGGATGGGAGTCAATAGGAACAGAAAAAGTGATTACTAAGTCAAAAGGAAATGTAGTGTATGGAATTGATAATGCACCGGCTATAGACGTATTCCTTAAATATTTTGATAAGTCAAAAGAGCGGTTAGTTGAGAATGATCTTGTTGTTAATGAGTTGGCCCAGTATCCGCTGCATGTTATGCGTGAAAACAATTATAGAGTGCTTAGAGCTCCATTATTGGCAGATCAGGAGAGGGGAGCTTTAGTTTTTTCCGGGACAGTGGAACAGGGGGCACGTATAAAATTTTCAATACCGCCGGGTTTTGAAACAATTGAGTCTACTTTACAAGATATTATAAATATGAAAGATAGTGTGCCTGAGGCAGATGCATTAATTATGTTTTCGTGTAAAGCAAGGCATCAGGCTTTGGGTCCGCTTGTTGAGGAGGAGATAGAGAGTATTAAGAATACATGGAATGCTCCACTGATTGGTTTTTTCTCTTATGGAGAGATTGGTTCTACGAATAGTCATACTTGTGACTTTCATAACGAAACCATCTCTCTTGTTGTATTAAAAGAATTATAGTTCTATGTTAAATGAACTGGTAGAGTTAAAAAAGGGTATAGATCAACTCGATATATCAGAAGACCAGAAAAAGGATTTGCAGGGAAAGCTGTCAAAAGTTACCAAATCATACTCCCTGATGGAATTCAAGCTGGACCGCACCATTAAGGATAAGAAAGCTGTTTCTAGTGTTTTGAGTAAGACCATAGAAGAGATTGAGAAATTGTCTATGGTGGTAAAAGAAACCGACAATGCTGTTGCCGTATTTGATTCCAATGCTGATTTAGAATGGGTAAATGATGGCTTCGTTAAGCTTTTTGGCTATACAATGTCTGAATATATTGAAGTAAATGGCTCTTCTAAAATCTGGGAGATGAGCTCTAACAATAATATTCGTGACACACTGAAAAATGTGATTAATCAAAAGAAAACTTTGGAATACGAAACCATTAACTACTCAAAAGATGGAAGAAAGTTTTGGGTTCATACTACATTAACTCCCATTTTTGATAACAATAATCATCTGAAGCGTATTATCATCATCGATTCGGATATTACCAAAACAAAGGAAGCAGAGCATGAGCTTGAGCGACAACGAAATATAGCTATTCAACAGCAGCGGGAGATTATAGATAAAAACCATGAACTAGAACAGCAAACCGAAGAAATTTTATCTCAAAGAGATCGGATCGAAGATCAAAAGGATTTACTTGAAGTAAAAAATAAGGAGCTCACTGAGAGTATTCAGTATGCTGAACATATCCAGTCTGCTATTCTGCCACCATCGGAAATGATAAAAGAGATTTTGCCGGAGTCTTTTATTTTCTTTAAACCTAAAGATTTGTTAAGTGGTGATATTTATTGGATTGAATCATATAATGGATTAAAATATTTTGCAGCTATTGACTGTACAGGCCATGGAATCCCGGGTGCTTTAATCAGTATTTTTGTTTATAATCTTCTTAATCAGGCACTTAAAATCCATAAGTTGTCAGAACCCGCAAGTATCATTGAATATGTAAATAATGAAGTTTATCAGGCCTTGACGCGTCATAAAAAGAAAAAACGAATTGGTTTCGGGATGGATCTGACAATGTGTGCTTATGATCCGGATACCAACCGATTGTATTATTCAGGAGTTTTTAACCCGATGTATCTTATCAGAGATGGGGAAATAATACATTGTCCCATGAATGAAGAAGCTCTGGATTATGAGGGAGGGGTTTTCCAGTTTAAATGCAAAAATAATTTTATAGATACACAAAAAGGCGATATAATCTATTTGTTTTCTGATGGTTTCCCGGATCAATTTGGTGAGGAAAAAAACAAAAAGTTTAAACGAGCCCCATTCAGAAAGCTGCTTTTGGATAATCATCAAAAACCGATGGAGGAACAGAAAGCCGTTTTAGAAAAAAGTCTGAATGAATGGAAAGGTTCTTTACCTCAAACCGACGATATCCTTGTGATGGGAGTGCGGTTTTAATCAGGCACTTTCAGGAATATTTAGACAAATTCAGAAGTAGAGGAAAAAATTATAATTAGCATCAGTTTTTTAATTAGCAGTAAGCTATTGGCTATTAGCAAAAAAACTAGTAGTCGACTAAACAAGAAAACTTCTAAACAATTAAAGTTTTTTTCTTCTGAATGCGTCTATTTAAAATTATTAATTCATCCTTTATATGCCGTATATCGCTGCTTAGTGCCTACTGCCTACTGCTGACTCATTAGAAAACTGATGGCAATTTTCAAATTTACCGCTGCATCTGAATCTGCCTAATTATACGTTCCAGGTATCAGATAATTTTTTACGTAATCATTTATCCCCTCTTCTAGCGTATGGAAGGATTTACTATAACCCGTACTTCTTAATTTTTTGATATCAGCTTCTGTAAAATATTGATATTTATCGCGAATATCTTCGGGAGTATCAATGTATTCAATCTTTCCGGAAATCCCTATTGCATTAAAGGTGTTATTAACAAGATCATTAAATGTCCGTGCTTTTCCCTGTCCTATATTGAATAATCCGTTTTTTGGCTTTTTTTCCATAAAGAAATACAGCACATCAGTTACATCTTTCACATAGATGAAATCTCTTAGCTGCTCACCGTCTTTGTAGTCATTCCGGTGCGACCTGAAGAGTTTCATTTTACCTGTTTCCTTAATTTGATTATAAGCATGAAAGATGACCGAAGCCATGCGGCCTTTATGATATTCATTCGGTCCATACACATTGAAGAACTTTACTCCAGCCCAATAATCCGGAGCAGAATTTTGTTCCAGTACCCATTTGTCAAAATCATTTTTGGATTCGCCATAAGCGTTTAAAGGTTGAAGTTTAAACGGCAGGTCGTGATCATCCTTATATCCGTACTCTCCGCCGCCATAAGTTGCTCCGGAAGATGCATATATTAGGGGAATGTTATTCTCTGCACAGAAACTCCAAATCTTTTTGGAATAGTTTAGATTAAGGTGATTTAGTATCTCTTTGTCAAATTCTGCAGTATCCGTTCGGGCTCCCAAATGAAAAATAAAGTCAATTTTTTGGTTATCTCTCGGCATCCAGTGTAGAAAATCTTCCCGGTCGATTTTCTGATTAAATGCTTTTCCGTTTAGATTCTTATTTTTGTCATCTCTCGAAAAATTATCTACTATAATAATATCGTGATAACCTTCATCATTTAGTTTTTTGACGAGGTTACTGCCAATAAATCCTGCTGCCCCTGTTACAATAATCATAGTTGTTATTTTTAGTCGATGCGAATTTATTAAAATTTCCTATTTATTAAAAACAATTGATTTGTCCCATGTGTTAAGTTTTATTTGGCACTATTTTATTGGAATTATCATAAAAATATTGTTTATTTGATATAATGTAGCTTAATTCAATGTTTTATGGAGACTTATGTGACTCGCAGAGAGCGCTTTAGTGCTGCTCATAGATTGTATAGAAAAGACTGGGACAATGAAAAAAACCTGGAGGTATTTGGTCCTTGTTCAAATCCACAGTGGCACGGACACAACTACGATTTATATGTTACTGTAAAAGGCGAAGTGGATCAACAAACGGGTTTTGTTATCAATATAAAAGAATTAAGCAAGATAATAAAAGAGTATGTTGTAAATAAGCTGGATCATAAGAACATGAATACTGAAGTCGATTTTATGAAAGGAAAGCTGGCTTCAACTGAAAATCTGGCCATCGCTATTTGGGATGAACTTGAACCTCCAATTCGCAGGTTAGGCATTGAGCTACATCGAGTAAAAATAACTGAAACAGAGAATAATTTTGTTGAATACTTTGGTAAATAAATATTTGAATTATGGAAATAGTAAATAATGGTTTTGGTGCTGTTAAAGAAAGCGGTTACTCAAGAATTGATGTTTGGGACGACGAACGCACCCAAAAAATGGCGGAACATTATAAAGAAATATTGAAACTTTTAGGTGAAGATCCTGAACGTGAGGGTTTGAAAGATACCCCTATGCGGGTTGCAAAAGCAATGCAATTTTTAAACAAGGGTCAAAATATTGATCCTCGCGAAATAATTCAGTCGGCAATGTTCCATGAAGATTACAAAGAAATGGTAATTGTCAAGGATATTGAATTGTATTCTATGTGCGAACACCACATGATTCCTTTCTATGGGAAAGCTCATGTTGCCTATATTCCAGATAAATATATCACGGGATTAAGTAAAATCGCTCATGTTGTGGAGACTTATGCTCGCCGGCTACAAGTGCAAGAGCGACTAACTATGGAAATAAGGGATTGCATTCAGCAAACATTAAAACCTATGGGTGTGGCAGTTGTAATTGAGGCGCATCATATGTGTATGCAGATGAGAGGAGTGCAGAAACAAAATTCAGTGACAACAACTTCTGCTTTTACAGGAACATTTCTAAAAGACACCAGAACGCGTGATGAATTCACTCATTTGATAGGTTCGGAACTTCATTAACTTCAGTTTGAATACGAATTAAAAAATCTTTATTTTCGCTGCTCATTTTAATATTAACTAAAAAGTTATGCCTATGAAAGCTTATGTATTCCCCGGCCAGGGTGCTCAGTACGTTGGTATGGGAAAAGACTTGTACGAAAAGACACAAATAGGAAAAGAATTATTTGAAAAAGCAAACGATATTTTAGGTTTTAGCATTACAGAAGTAATGTTTAATGGAACTGATGAAGATTTAAAGCAAACTAACGTAACACAACCGGCCATTTTTCTTCATTCAGTGATTCTGGCAAAAACAATTCCTGATTTTAAACCCGATATGGTGGCCGGCCATTCACTCGGCGAATTTTCTGCACTGGTTGCCAACGGAGCTTTGGCATTTGAAGATGCATTAAAATTGGTTGCAAAACGTGCAGATGCCATGCAAAAAGCTTGTGAAGTTGAGCCTTCAACTATGGCAGCTATAATGGGGTTAGAGGACGAGACAGTTGAAGAAGTTTGTAATCAGATTGAGGATGTTGTAGTTCCGGCAAATTATAATAGTCCGGGGCAAGTTGTAATCTCTGGCTCAACAGCTGGTATAGATACGGCTACTGAAATATTGAAGGAAAAAGGGGCAAAAAGAGCAGTAAAACTTAAAGTTGGGGGTGCTTTCCATTCTCCTTTAATGGAACCGGCAAAACAGGAGCTTGAAAAAGCCATTAACGAAACCACTTTTTCCAATCCGATTTGCCCGGTATATCAGAATGCTACAGCAACTCCTGCTGATAACCCGGAAACCATAAAAGAAAATTTAATAAAACAGCTTACTTCACCTGTGAAATGGACTCAATCAGTTGAAAATATGATTCAGGACGGAGCACAGTCCTTCACAGAAGTAGGCCCGGGGAAAGTATTGCAGGGGCTTATTAAAAAAGTTGACCGTAAAATGCCTGCTGAAAGTGCTGAAGTCCCTGAATAGAAATTCAGAAACAGAAGTGAAGATAAAAATGTTCATTAGTTGACTAACAAGTAGAAAGTATTTAGTAAATAGTAGAATGGCATAAAACGCCTTTTATTAGTAGTTTAAATAAGTGGCGTTAAGAGAGATGAATTTGACAACCTTTAAACTCTTGCCAAATCGCTGCTTTCTACTGACTACTTTCTACTTTTCTTGCTGCCAAAAAATGCTGCTTTTTTATATATTTTCTGATTCTGAATGTGCCTAACCTAATCGCCCTTAAACTTTAAAGTTATATTTTGTTCAATGTCCGGATGAAGGCTTCTCGGCACAGGACTGGCATTTACCAGGTTTTTCAGTATATCTTTCTGTTCATCTGTCAAATCATGATTTGTAAAGTCATATTCGATCTGAACTTCTTTGATTCTCCGCGGATCATTACGCATAATCTTTTTTGCCGTTGCCGTTGCATTGTCAATATTAAAACCATTTTCCTTCGCTTTTATACCCATAATGGTAAAAATGCAACTGCACAGTGCGCTGGATACCATGTCTGTCGGTGAAAAGTATTCGCCTTTTCCTTTGTTGTCAACAGGAGCATCAGTAGTGATCTTTTTTCCTGATCGTTCGTGTGTAATTTCTGTACGAAGCTCTCCTTTGTATTGTATGTGATAAGTTTCCATAATATTGATTTTTGAAGTAATACTCTTGTTTTAGCAGAATTGTTCGCTGCATTCCATTATTTTTTTGTAAATGTCATTTTGTATTTGCTGTTTTCCTTTGCTTTGTCTTTGCTGAAATAATCTTTGTGGTATTTTTTGTTGATGTATAATTCTGTTTGATCGCAGTAATGCTTGCTTGCAGGAATACCTGAATTTCCGGTAGGAATAATACTCCAGGATTGATCCCAGTCGGCAAAGTTGTATATCTGTCTGTGTGATGCACCGTGATCAGCATCGTATGGGTTGCTTAAAGAATAACTGTAAGGGGATACCGTATGATAACTTCCACCTACTTTGAAAGGACCTTTATTTAAATTAAAAATTTTGTCTAGTATTTTCTTTTCACCCAGTGGATGAGCAAGCGTAAGGGTGTGATGATTGCCCCATTTCCATTGTTCAATATTACTTCCTGCTTCTTTTTCAAGTTCTTTTATTGCATCTTGAAAACTATTTATAACTAAATCGCTGAATGATTCTTTTTCCTTTGTAGATATGTTATTTATCCATTTGTTGTTTTTATCGTTGAATGTCTTGTTCACTAAATTTCTCACCAGAATATCATGGTTTAGAAATTTTCCGACAAGTGAATCTCCCAATTCATCACCTGTAAGAGATTTTACATATTCAATATAGAATTTTTCAAAAATCAGTGCAGCTTTGCTTTCTTTGCTGTAATGAGCGTTCCACTTTTTTAGTTTATCCAGTGCTTGTTTTTCAGTTTCAGAAAAAGAATCAGATGAGCTTTCCAGAACATTGATGATTTCAGGTTTAAGCCGCTTTGCCATGTTTGATGTTTGGTCTGTTTGGATGCGTTTAAAATTGGCGAGGGTTAATTTCTCTTTCTCTGAAAGAAGGGTTCTTATTCTGTCGATTCTTGAGGGAAGGTCATACCAATGACTGATATAGTAGGGATAGTCATCATCTGCAATTCTGTTGTTTGCAGAAGCAACAAAGCCGGATTCCGGGTTGTAGGTGTGAGGGAGCTGGTCAAAAGGCACAAAGCCTTTCCAGTCGTATTTTGTTGTATCGCCCGGATAGATAGAAATTCCATTTCCTTCCCGTATTGGAATACCGGCGCAGCAATATAAACCAATGTTGCCCTGAACATCTGCATAAACAATGTTTTGACTGACCGATATAAAAGTTTTAACAGCATCTTTAAATTCCTTCCAGTTTGCTGCATGGTTGAGCAGATAAACAGAGCGAAGTTCATTGCTGTATTCATTGCCGATCCATCTCATGGAAACTTGTTTGTCCTTAATATTTTTATGTTTTGAAATAATTGGACCGCGGTGAGTGTATTTGATTGTTCTGTTTACTGTATCCCCGCTTTTCAGAGGGATCTGTTCTTCTTCTGTTTTCAGATTTTTCCATTTTCCATTTAAACGGTATTTGCCAGAATCTTCCGGATGTATTGTTTCTTCGTAAAAATCCATATCATCAAGCATAACATTGGTTAATCCCCAGGCGATGCTGTCATTATGTCCTGATATTACAAATGGCTGACCCGGTATAACTACCCCTGTGACATTTAATTTCCCTTCAACCACCATGTGCATTTGTTGCCAAAGTCCCGGAGCAAATAACCCAAGGTGCATATCATTTGCAAGAATGGGTTTCCCCGTGGCACTTTTCTTTCCTGAAACGGCCCAGTTATTGCTTCCGGAGAACACTTTCAAACCCAGTTTTTCCAGTTTTTGTTTTTGTGCGAGAAGATTATCCATCATTTTCAGAATAATGGTATCTGACTCATAATCAGGGAATACATAAGAGTTTTGGTTTGATAAATCAGGGATCAGCGATTGAGCTTTCATTTTGCCTACTTTTGCTCTCAGCTTATGTAGGGTGATTTCATAACTCCACGGCATAGTAAGATCCCACGCCATATAACCAATCAGGTTGATAGAGTGTATAGGTTTCCATGGTTTGGGTTTATATCGGAGAATGCTGAATTCCGGGGGGAGTTGATCTTTATTGTTTTGGATGTACTGATTCACTCCGCTGGAGAAAGCTTCTAATGCTGTTTTTATTTCTTTCGGTGTGTTATTAAGGACTTTTTGGGATTTTTCCGTTATTCTTAAGGAACGCATCAGCACATCTGTGTCTATAAAATCTTCTCCAAATATTTCAGAAAGGTTTCCTGTTGTAGCTCGCCGGAGCAGATCCATCTGCCATAGTCTGTCTTGTGCCATTAAATAACCGACAGCTGTATAGAGGTCTTTTTCTGAGTTTGCGTAAATATGTGGAATTGCCAGGCTATCCCGGTAAACTTCAACCTTTTGGGTTATCTCTTTTAATTGAATATCCTTATTGTAATCGGGGATTGATTTGTGTGCAATGCGGTATCTCAGCACGGCCATTATCCCGAGCAGGATCAGAATAATTCCTGCTATTCCTATGATGATGCGTTTTTTGTTCATTATGATAAAATTTTTTATTTGAACGATTGAAAGCACAAAAAAATAGATGTGATTTTTCTGCAAATTTCAAATTGACAACTTACTAGTTACATACAATTTTCGTTTTGTACCCGCTAATATAGCAGAAATCATCCATAAATAAAAATATAAGTTTAAATGTGAAAATTGTTAAACTTAGGGGGAAATGACAGAAACAGTGATTTTATAAATAGCAGAAAAAAGGAATCAGACTGTTATTAATTATCGTTATCCTTGCTATCTTTTAATTTTTTCAACAGATAGGATTTAAAGTCGTAATCAGCCATGTAAATCCGCATGACTTTTTCAATGGGTAAGATTTCTTTAAATTTTTCATGATATTCCTTAAGAAGCTGGCCTTTTTTGTATCTATAATCAACGTACTGATCAGCTATATTTTCAAGTTCTTTATTGCTCATTGAATCAGAGTGTTTGAGGTAATAATTCATGCTTTCTTTTCGCTCATCAATGAGTTCGTTTTTTTTATTCCAATATTCATTATAAACAGGCCAGAATTGCTGGGCTTCTTCAATTGTAAGACCTATCTTTTCAGTAAAAAAAGCAATTTTTTCTTTTTGTATTTGCTCCCTCACATTTATATCGTCTTTTTGAGCATAAATGCTGCTACTTAACAAAGAAAAAAACAGGCTTAATATGATAATGGAATACAGTCGTTTCATGGTTTTATTTGTTTGAGGAATCTTGCTCTTCCGCTTCTAATTCTTTAATTAATGTGCCATAATCAATATCATCTTCCAAAAGGTAATCTATATATTCATCTGCTTTTTCGTTGTTTATTTCATTGTTTTTTTGCTGTTCCTGAATTGCTTTTATCATTTCTTCTTCAGATGAATATTGATCTTCATAATTAATCTTGGCTATATCTTCTGATAACGAAGTTTGCTTTTGGCCGGAATCGCTAATTATATTTACTGCAAAGAAGGCAAGGAGAGCAACACCTATAAACATTGCTGCTAGTGAAAAAGCAGGTTTAAGTATGTTTATAAGTGAATTACCGCTTTGTTCTGTTTGTTCGGTTTCTTTACAGCGGGCTTGAATTTTTTCGGGCAATTCTTCAAAATAATTCTCAGGCACCCGAAATGGGAGCTCTTTGTTTATTTTGTTAAGATCTATATGTTGTTTTTGATTTTTCATTGCTATTTTTCCCTTTTACCTATGTGACTGACTTAAACTCTAATAGTTTAATTGTTTTTTAAGTAGTTTTCAATTTTTTTAACTGCATGATGGTAAGAAGCTTTTAATGCTCCAATTGATGTTTCCAGTATTTCAGACATGTCCTCGTATTTCATCTCATCAAAATATTTCATGTTGAAAACGAGGCGTTGTTTTTCTGGTAATGTGAGTATTGCTTTTTGTAGTTTCATTTGTATTTCATCGCCACTGAAATAATTGTCGCTTTCCAGTGTGTCTTTCAGTTGATTTTCGACATCTACGAATGAAATGAAGTATCTTCGCTTTTTTTGTTTCAGAAATGTTAAGGATTCATTTGTAGCTATTCTGTATAGCCACGTAAATAATTTTGAGTCTTCTCTGAATCTGTGTAAACCTTTCCATATTTTTACAAAGGTATTTTGTAAAACATCATCAGCATCTTCATGATTAATTACAATTTTACGGATGTGCCAATAGAGCCTCTCCTGATAATTTTTTATGATGACGTTAAAAGCGAAGTCTTTGGTGTCTTCAGCTTTAAACATCTGAAGAAGCTCCTTATCAGAATACTCGGCCATATTTTTTAATAGTAACTTTTACTGGATTGAGGAACCGGATTGCTGAAAAATAGTTTTTTTACGTTCAACAGACTTTTCTGCAGCGCGAATAATGTCCGGTATATCAAGATTATATTTTTTTAGCAATTCATCCGGTTTACCGCTTTCGCCAAATGTATCATCCACTGCTACCATTTCCAGAGGTAAGGGGTGTTTTCTTGCAAGCAATTGTGCAATGCTGTCTCCCATGCCTCCATTTCTTAAGTGTTCTTCTGCAGTAACTACAGCATTGGTTTTTTTGACAGATTTCAATACAGCTTCTTCATCTAATGGTTTTATTGTGTGTAAGTTGATTACTTCTGCTGATATGTTTTTTTCTGCCAGTTCTTCTGCAGCTTTTAATGAAGGATAGACCAAATGGCCTGTGGCTATTATTGTAACGTCGTTTCCTTCAATCAGATTAATAGCTTTGCCTATTTCGAAATGTTGATCCTCAGGAGTGAAATTGGGCACTTTCGGTCTTCCAAACCTTAAATATGCCGGGCCAACATGATCTGCCAGAGCTATTGTTGCGGCTTTTGTTTGGTTATAGTCGGCAGGATTAATTACGGTCATGTGTGGTAACATTTTCATTAATCCTATATCTTCCATTATTTGGTGTGAAGCTCCGTCTTCTCCAAGGGTTATTCCTGCGTGAGAAGCACAAATTTTTACATTTTTCCCGGAATAAGCGATAGATTGCCTAACCTGGTCATATACTCTTCCGGTTGCGAAATTTGCAAAAGTAGTTGCGAAAGGTATTTTTCCTCCAATAGTGAGACCGGCCGCCATTCCCATCATGTTTGCTTCTGCTATGCCGGATTGAAAAAACCGTTCCGGGAACTCATTTATAAAGTCGTTGATTTTTAATGACCCGCTAAGGTCGGCGCAAAGTGCAACTACATCGGGGTTTTTCTTTCCCAGTTCATAGAGTCCTGCTCCAAATCCTGCTCTTGTTGCTTTCGATTCTTCAGCTATTATTTTTTCCATAGTTATTTATGTTTTCCTAATAAAGTTTTATTGTTTTTGATGAACCCGATTTTATTTTAAATGTTTTTCGGGTTGTATACATGGTTCTTTTCATATTTTTTGGCCGGAAAGTAATTTCGTATTTTCCGGGTTGCAAAATTAATGATTTCTTTTCTTCTATTGAATTTAAATTATAAATCCGCGATAGTTTTCCTGATTTTTTCTTTTCAAACAAGTAGCCATAACCGGAAGTAGAGAGAAGAATGTTTAACATGCCGGGTTTTGGAATTTCGATTTTTGTTGTATGGCTTTGTTCGATTTCAACATCTTCAATTTCTAGCGTTGGGAGTGTCAGTATTTCAAGGTCATATTTTCCGGTGAGGTATTTTTCTTCTTTATTTATCTCCTGCACATTAAGTGTTTTGTGGCTTCCGTTTTTGCGGACAATACATTTGAGATTCCTGTACCGAGAGCTGTTATCAGTTGTGAATTTTAGAGACCCTTGGGGAGTTCTGGCGCCTATCATATTATGTTTCCCAACAGTAAGCTTTATACTATCCTTTCTTACTTTTGGTATTGTGTGAATTGTCAGGTCATATACAGGAAGCGGATCCATGGTTAATGTGTCGGGATTTCCCATATAATTAAGTGTATGGATGAAATTATATTTTATGTTTCCCGAAAGATGGTGATAGAAAGTCATCCCTACATTGCTTTCGGTGGGTTGTCCTTGGGCATCCAGTAAATTTACCTGAGCTGTGGTGTTATTTAATATTTTGGTAATAACAACCTCCAGCGCTTGTTTAAATTTCTCTTTATTTGGAGTGTTGTAAAAATGGCCTACACATTCAAATGTTTCTTTGAAATTTGGGTCAAGGCCGATGCCAATGATAAATGGCTTTAGCACGATTCCTTTTTTTTGGAGTTTTTTAGAAACTTCACAGGGGTCACCTTCGCATGCTTCTTTACCATCAGTTATTAGAATGATAATATTTCTGCATTCTTCGCATTCCGGGAAATCCTTTGCAGCCTGTTCGAGGGAATAGGCAATAGGGGTAGTGCCTTTAGGTCTTATGTATCTGAGTGTATGTTTTATCTGGTTGCCATTGTTTTCAGAAAAGGGAACTTCTAGTTTACTATCATCGCATCTTTGCGGGGGAACTTCAAATTGATGCCCATAAACTCTGAGACCCATTTCGACATTGCCAACTCCGTCTAAACTATCCACCAGTTGAATAAGGTAATCCCTGGCTATTTTAACTTTTCTTTCCTCTTCCCAATATCCTTCCATACTTTGGGAGCCATCAAAAATAAACAATATCCTGCTTTTAGGTATTTGCGATTTTTTGTCCTGCCCAAAGCCGGATATTGTAAATAGAAGAATAAATACCAGTACCGTATAATATTTTAAGTGCTTAATTCTCAACAGCCGTTTTTTTATTTCATTTAAACAGTTTATTCTTTTAGCCTTTCATAATCTTCTTTTTTCAGAAGGCCGAGAATTAATAGTTCAGCACTGGAATTATTGGTTGCAATAGGTATATTTTTCTTGTCGCATTCGTCAAGTAATTCCTGAATATCCTCATGATGAGGTTGTTTTATGTTTGGGTCCCGGAAAAAGATGACAATGTCTATTTTATTGTCTCTGATCATATCGGTGATTTCATTGTACCCGCCGTATTGCCCCGGACTCATGTGTTTTACCTCTATGTTGTTAGATTCCAGATATTCAGCTGTCCTTCCTGTTGCTACTATATTTGTACCTTCAATCCATTCGTTACGGTCATTCAGGAAATCTACCAAAGCGGGTTTTTTTGCATCATGAGCAATGACAACTAATTCTTTCATAAGCAGTTGTTTTTTATTTATATATGTTTAACGAAAACAAAACCGAATTTGTTTTAGTAATCTCCAAGGGTTTCTTCTAATTGTTCAAGCGCTTTTTCCAGTTGTTCATCGTTTGGTGCTGCACCGTGCCATTCATGGGTGCCCATCATGTAATCTACTCCCATTCCCATTTCAGTTTTCATGAGAATGATTACTGGTTTTTTATTTCCGGTTTTGGTTTGAGCTTTCTTAATGGTATCAATTACTTGTTGCATATCATTCCCGTTCATCTCCAGAGTTTCCCAGCCGAAAGCCTGAAATTTAGCTTTTAAGTCTCCCAGGTCCATTACTTCTTTTACGGGGCCATCTATTTGTTTGCCGTTATAGTCAACTGTTACGATAATATTGTCAACATTTTTTGCCGCAGCAAAAGTGGCAGCCTCCCAGATTTGTCCCTCTTGAAGTTCTCCATCTCCGCATAGGCAATATACATACCTGTCGTCTTTATTAAGTTTTTTAGTAAGGCCTGCACCAATGGCTACCGATAATCCCTGTCCAAGAGAGCCGCTGGCAACTCTTACGCCGGGTAAATTTTCCTCAGGTGTGGGATGTCCTTGCAACCTGCTGTCAATTTTTCTGAAAGTGCTTAGTTCTTCAGTGTCGAAATATCCATTTCTGGCAAGGGTGCTGTAAAAAGCCGGTGAAATGTGACCATTTGAAAGTATGAAGATATCTTCGTTTTTTCCGTCCATCTGGAAATTCTTCGGATTGTGTTTCATTATTTCAAAATACAGTGCAGTAAAGAAATCTGTGCATCCTAATGATCCACCCGGATGGCCGGAGCTATTCGCATGTACCATTCGAACAATATCTCTTCTTATCTGTGAGGCTATTCGTTTAAGTTCTTCAATTCGACTCATTCTTTATGTTTTATTAAGTGTTTGTAAATCAATATATTTGTTTTTCGAAAAATAAGATGTAAAAATACGATTTTCATTGGATTACAAATAATTTATCAGTCAAAAACTGTCTTTTTTTTATCAAAAAATAATTTCACCTGGATACTTCCAAAGCAAGAAAAACTTTATTTTTGCGTGCTTTAATAAGTAATAATCAAAATTGAAAATCTAGTTATGGCTTTACGATGTGGGATAGTGGGATTACCAAATGTTGGAAAATCGACTTTGTTTAATAGTTTATCGAATGCAAAGGCTCAATCAGCAAATTACCCTTTTTGTACTATAGAACCGAATGTAGGAATGATCCCTGTTCCTGATGAAAGGCTGGATAAACTTGCAGAGCTTGAGCAGCCCGAAAAAGTTACTCCGACGACTATTGAATTTGTAGATATTGCCGGGCTTGTTAAAGGTGCAAGTAAGGGCGAAGGTCTGGGTAATCAGTTTTTGGCAAACATTAGAGAGACCGATGCAATCGTTCATATTTTGAGGTGTTTTGAAGATGACAATATCACGCATGTGGATGCTACTGTTGATCCTATACGTGATAAGGAAATTGTTGATGCTGAGCTTCAGTTGAAAGACCTGGAAACAGTGGAAAATCGCTTGCAGAAAGTCGAAAAGCAGGCTAAAACCGGAGATAAGGACGCAAAATTGCTTCAGAAGGTGTTAATGAAATATAGGGATCACCTTTCAGAAGGTCTATCTGTTAGGGAATTGCAGATTGATAAGGAAGAAAAAGCTATGGTTAAAGATTTACAGCTATTGACTGATAAGCCTGTGCTTTATGTTTGCAATGTTGACGAGAAATCCGTTGTTGAAGGAAATCAGTATGTTGAAAAGGTGAAATCGGCAGTAAAGGATGAAGAGGCTGAAGTTATTGCTGTTGCTGCCGGTGTTGAGGCTGAAATTGCTGAATTGGATACTAAGGAGGAGCGACAAATGTTTCTTGATGATATAGGGCTGAAAGAGTCAGGATTGACAAGGTTGATCCGGGCTGCCTATAAACTGTTGGATTTAAATACTTTTTTTACGGTAGGCCCCAAGGAAGTGCGCGCATGGACCGTAAAAAAAGGATCAACTGCTCCTCAGGCCGGGGGTGTTATTCATTCAGATTTTCAACGGGGTTTCATTAAAGTTGAAGTGATCAAATATGAGGATTTCATAAATTATAAATCTGAAGCTGCTTGCCGCGAAGCCGGAAAGATAAATCTTGAAGGCAAAAACTATATTGTCAAAGATGGCGATTTAATGAATTTTAAATTTAATGTTTAATATAAGCGGAGCTATGGTCTATATTACTCTCTACTCAACAAGATGCATGAATAATTCAGTATAGAATGCTTATATTTGTTTTTATTAACTTTTTCAAATAATTCAGTTATGCATAATTCCCGTTTCCTTACTCCACTTCAAATGCTGTTTGTTGTATTCTTTTGCCTGTTATTTGCAACTGAAGCGTTTTCTATTAAGCCTGACAAAGAGCGCCCGAAGCTGGTAGTACGAGTTGTTGTTGAGCAGATGAGATATGAAATGCTTTTGCGCTATTGGGAAAGATTTGAAGAAGATGCCGGGTTTAAGAGGTTGGTTGATAATGGGATGCTGTGTAAAAATACTCAATTGAATTATGCACTAACGGAAAGAGCACCCGGGTTTGCTACTTTAACGACAGGAAGCAATCCATCCGTACATGGTATAGTTTCAGATTATTGGTTTAACAGGCTTTCTAATAAAACTGAGTTTTCAATCGATGATAATCAGTATAAAACAGTTGGAACTGTAAAACTAAAAAAGGGATTTTCTCCTTCTAACCTACTTGCCGGAACTCTGGGAGATGAATTGAAGATGCTGAGTCCAGAATCAAAGGTGTTTTCTGTAGCATTAAATCCTGTTTCTTCCATTCTTGGAGCAGGAAATACTTCAGATGGTGCCTATTGGTTCGAAGATAAGACCGGGAACTGGATTACAAGCAACTTTTACAGAGAAACATTGCCCGAATGGGTGAAAGATTTTAACAATAAAGGGTTGCAGGAGATCTATATGAAAAGACAATGGGAAACCCTAATGCCGGATACAACTTATATTCGAAGCCTTCCCGACAATAACAATGCTGAGGAAGGATTTCTACTGATTTATAAAAATCATTTTCCCTATAATTTATCTTTATTGAAAAGGAAAAGTAAAAGTTATAAATATTTAAAATACACTCCTTTTGGCAATACCTACACAAAAGATTTTGTGCATACATTAATACGGAAGGAAGGTCTTGGCAATGATAAGCATACCGATTTATTAACTGTGTCTTTTTCTGCATCTTCATACGTGAATGAGTTGTTTGGTCCAAGGTCTATGGAGATGGAGGATTTGTATTTACGGCTGAACAGTCAACTAGAACATTTGGTGAATTTCCTGGAGAAGAATGTAGGTGAGGATGAATTTCTCTTGGTTTTAACAGCTGACCGTGGCTGTGCTGATACTTATGAATACCGTAAGAGCATGAAACTGCCTGCGAGGAATTTCAAACCTAAACAAGGGTTATCATTGATGAAAAGTTATTTGGATATCGTTTATGAGAAAGAAAATTGGATAAAAAGTTACACTAAGCGGCAGTTGTATCTGGATCATGGTTTAATAGACCAACATGGTTACAGCCATTCGGAGGTAGAAGAAACAATCTCTAATTTTATGGTTAAAAAGTCAGGAATAAGTTATGCAGTAAAAGCTTCAACACTGAGAGAAGGAAATTTTACAGAAGGTCTGAACCATAAATTGCAACAAAGTTTTCATCCGAAGCGTTCGGGCGACATATTTTTGGGTCTGGAAGCGGGAAGTATCGAGCAATCTGAAAGCACTGGTTCGTCTTATAATTATCATGCTCATATACCACTTGTTTGGTATGGAAAAGGCATTCGTGCAGGTAAGATACAGAGAAGAATTAAACTCCGGGATATTGCCCCTACAATAAGCATGTTGATTGATATACCTTTACCGGAAGCATCGAATGGAGAACCTATATGGGAGTTGTTAGATGCTGAAAATAAGAATGATACCTTTGTAACGGATTAAAAATTCTAAATAATGAAGCTCCAAATCCGATTCATTATTAAACTTTCTCTTTCCCTCATTTTGGCAGGTTTTATCCAAAGTGTTTACGCCCAACAAAAAAATTGGGTGTTTTTCACGGATAAAAAAGGAGTAGAGTTTAATCCGTACGAATATTTTGATAAGAAAACAATTGAAAAAAGAAAACGACAAGGAATACCTTTAATTCAATATACAGATTTGCCTTTAAATAAAAGTTACCTTGATGCGGTTACTAAAATTTCAGGGAGATCAATGTCTGTTAGTCGCTGGTTAAATGGTGCGATTGTTAATTGTAGTGAAAGTGAAAAAAAGCAGCTCAATAAATTACCCTTTGTAGCAAAAATTCGACCAGTGAATAAAAGGGAGTTGCAGCTTTGTTACGATACCGTTTTGCCGGCTAAAAATAAGGATATTCTGCGTCGTCAGTTAGCAAGGTTTGAAGACAGTTTATTTACGATGCATGGATATGACGGGAGCGGAATTCGAATTGCAGTTCTGGATGCCGGTTTTCCGGAAGTGAATACAAGTCCGTTTTTTCAACATTTGTTTGAAGATAACCGGATTATTGAAACTTATGATTTTGTGCAGGATGAGAAGGATGTTTATAATCATTCTTCGCACGGGACAATGGTGTTGTCTTGTATTGCAGGCAAATATGAGGATAAACGGATTGGATTAGCCACAGGTGCGGAATTTCTTTTAGGACGAACAGAAAAAGCATTCACTGAAACAATTTCCGAGGAAGAAAATTGGTTTGAGGCCATGGAATGGGCAGATAAACACGGAGCTGATATTATTTCCAGTTCCCTGGGCTATTCTTATCACCGTTATTTTAAGCAAGAAATGGACGGAAAGACAAGTTTAGTGAGTAAGGCTGCTAATATTGCCGCGTCAAAAGGCATGTTGGTTGTTGCTTCGATGGGAAATGAAGGAATGAGCCGATGGCAGGTTCTGGTAACTCCTGCAGATGCAGATAGTGTGCTGTCAGTCGGAGGGATAAGTCCTTCTACAGGAATCCACACCCCCTTTAGTTCATTTGGTCCTACTTCAGACAAGAGATTAAAGCCAAACGTAACAGCTTTTGGCCATGTTGTTGCTGCCGGGAAGGATGAGTTGGCGACCACTCAGGGAACATCTTTTTCAGCGCCACTTGTGACAGGGTTTGCAGCATGTGTATGGCAAAAAAATCCTAAATGGAATAATGTTAAGTTGAAAGAAGAGATTTCAAATTCAGGGGATTTATTTCCTTATTTTGATTATGCACACGGATATGGAGTTCCACAGGCCAGTTACTTCTTTGACAAAAAAGCAGAAGCGGATACCCTTGTTAATTCTACGTTAGAAATTAATTTTAAAAATGATAAAATCACCATTAAAATACCTGATAATGATGATAATAAACCATTAGAATCGAATTATTCACAGCTTTTTTATCACGTGGAAAACTCTGATAATTACTTGCATAAATTCGGAGTGGCTGAAGTAAAAAAAGGTGAAACTCTTAAAATAAAGAATAAAGACGAATATTCAGGTTCTGTTTTTAGAACTTATTTTAATGGTCAGGTTAGTGAACAGAAGATCCCCTAAATATTTTATTATGAAGAAATCTATACTTGCCTTAATTGCCTTTTTCTTTGTTTTTAATCTTTCCGCTCAGAATATTTTGTTTGAGAAGGATACGGAAGAACTGTACAGTATTTCTGAGTTTGGTCCTAACCGAAAACACTTTATGTATCTATATGGAGGAATGGGGTTTTATTCTGTTTCATCTTCAGACTTTAAACAATTTAACACCAATGAAGTTTTTTTAGGAGTCCGGTATAAAAGAAAATTCAGTTCATCTTTCTCAGGAGGAACAACTTTCTATTGGAAACATAGTAATTTTAGGTATAATACCGACCCGGAGATTATTGACGAGGGCACATTTTATGATAAGGAGAAATTAAATGTGAACGCTTTTGGAACTGAATTGTATTTGCGTATTAATTTTGATCCGGATAGAGGCAACTACGTTGGTGATTATATTGACCTGGGAGGCTATGGTGAATGGTTGTTTTCAAATGCTTACAAAACGTATGAAAAATCCGGGTATTCGTTGTTTAAAAAGAAAAAAACTGTGTACAGACAGCTGAACGAAGTCCAAGATCTTGGGTATGGCATTTTGTTGAGAATGGCCAGGAATCGTTTTGTTTTGTTCATAAATTACCGGGTATCCGATTATTTCGAATCTGATAAAAATGAACCTGCAAGAGCTGTAGTTGGTTTAGAATTGAGTTTATATAGATAAAATTATGGGTTGGAGTTATTTATTAATTGCCGGAATTTTTGAAATTGTATGGGCTATAGGCATGAAATACACACATAGTTTTTCACGTTTTTGGCCCAGCCTGCTTGTAATAATAGCTATGTTACTGAGCGTTTATTTTCTAACACTAGCGATAAAAACTATTCCAGTAGGTACTGCTTATGCGGTTTGGACAGGTATTGGTATTGCAGGCACAACTGTGCTTGGAATCATTTTATTCCAGGAACCGGTCCAGCTTATTCGATTGTTTTTTATTTTTCTTATTTTGGTTTCTATAGTCGGATTGAAGGTTATTGCAAAATAGAAAGGAATAATGGTATGATTATCTTGATAAGCTGGAGTCAAAAAAAAGGTG
Source organism: uncultured Bacteroidales bacterium (assembly GCA_964345495.1). GTDB lineage: Bacteria > Bacteroidota > Bacteroidia > Bacteroidales > UBA12077 > JAGXLC01. The sequence continues at coordinate 34,569 of CAYFRV010000001.1, forward strand.
CTAACATCTAAATGATAGCACCCTTTTTCCTTTGATAACTTATTAATCCTAAACGTTATACCTTCTCAGCGATTCCTGGATTCCTTTGTGGATTTCATACCAGAAATTCAGAGCGGCTTCATTTTTATCTTCATCAAAAGCTTTAAGCCATTTTGTAAGCTCTTCGTCCTCTACGCCATCGACTTCCTTTTTTCTTTTTAAGAACTGATAAACAAAGTCGATACTTATATCTGTTTCCCAGAACATAGATGCGTTTCTGCTGTTTATCCGGCTGGCAGTTAGTTGAGTCATTTGCTGGAATTCCTCTTTTTTGTCAAAGAGGTAATCGATAATGTCAGGAAGCATATCTTCAGCCCATTTTCTGTGAAAACGGCACATTCCCATATTGTCCATGATAAGTTCCTGTTTAAAACGCTCTGCATTTAATTGGCCCAGTGTTCTTGGAGGAAGGAAATCGCCTCCGTAATACATGTAATATTTACCCATAATGGCCATTGGCGAAACTACTCCAGGTGTCCAGTACTGATTGGGAACCATCCATCCTCTTCTTCCGAAGGCGTTATAAAGAAATTTTTTGGTAAGGTCCTGCTTTTTCTTCATCGAAATTCGATGTGCAAACCTTCGAATGCCCCTGTGCAAGTCGAGTATGCCTCTTTTTTCAACAATGGCGTTTAACAATTCCACTCCAACATTGGCATTATGCATTGAAGTTTCAACTACATCGAAGTTTTCAAGATCAAAAATGGGTTTTTGTGAAACTCCGCATTCTTCCGGAGTAAAGCTTCCGTCAATCAATGATTCCATAAGCCAGCTTAAAACACCACCTATTGAAATGGCATCAAAGCCATACATATCGGCAGTATGGTTTAGTTTTTCTGCGGCACGTTGATCAAACACACCACAGAGTGGTCCCATGGTTTGATAGGGTTCATAATCTTTTTTGTATTCCCCGCGCATTTTTTTACAAACAGCTGCACATGGTTCTCCGCAATTTTTCTGGCTTTTGGTTTTTATTGTTTCTTCATTGAATTGCTTTAGATAATGGCCTTCAATAAACTCTTCCTGAATTTTTTTGCGTTCTTCTTCAGACATGTAGATGCTTCTGTAGTTAAAGGCCATAAGTTTTCCACCCATAGTGGCATAATTCACTCCAAAAGTTCCACCGGTTTGGAATTTAGGTTCAAAACGGTATTTGGTAGTAGCTTCAACGTCTTTTGCAGCCAGTTTCTTTTCATAGCGGTCCTGAAACCATTTATCCGCCACATTTTTATTGATGAAATCTTCCGTAATGTGTGTTCCACCATAAATAACAGCTGCAATACCATGTTCTTTGAAAAGTTTTGTTCCTAATCCGCCACGGCCGGCCCATGTGTCTACACTTGTTATTTTTCCTTTTTGAATAGGTACGGAACCAATGGCTCCTATATCACTAGATTCGGCAGCAGGTCCAACGGCTAATATACGAGGATCGGATTTGTACCTGTCGCTGTAGAGTTCATGGGTATAATCCATTAGTGAATAAACTCCGCCTCTGCCGGTACGCCATATTTGACGTACGTCTATTGGTTTTATTTCAACTTCAATTTCTTCTTCATGGGTTCTGTTCAGGAACAAAACAGATGGGGTAGAAGCTTTTCCTATAATAGAGAGTTGGTTGATTCCGAGATTGTCAAAAACCAAACCTGCACCTCCCATTGATGAGATGTAAAAACCGCCCCAACAGGGAGAGAAACCAGTGAAAACAAGGCGATTTGCTCCCGGGAATACAGACCCTGCTAGTAAACCTGTTCCAATATTTAAACTGTTATATTTGCCAGATAGATATAGTCCAAGATCAACCGGGCCAAAAAAACGGCCTACCGGATACCGTTTCATCTTATAGAATCCTGATTCAGCATCAATTAAAAGAGTTTTTAAATTTGTTGCCATGTCTTATATGTTTTTAAGTTCTTATTTGCAAAAATATGTAATCGCGGAACTCTAAACCTCTTAGCCAGAATTATTCATATTTAATAATTTATGAACAATGCAGATTAGAATTCAATAAAAATAATGTTTTTTCTAAGAAAAGGCAATAGAGAAAGATTGAGATAATTCAATAAAAATAAGACAATTTAGCAGTCGAGTCTTTAATTTCCTGTGTGAGAATAAATAATTGCATTGAAACAAAATTTATGAAAATTTAGGAACTGGTAATTGTATTTTTTGCAAACGTTGTAAACATAAGTATTTTCAAGCTAGAAACATACAGGAGCTCTCAGGAATGCGCGCCTTTTTTCTATAGTTTTTATATATTGGGTTTAAACAGAATGGTGTCGTGAAATCAAGATGCCAGCTAAATCTCCGCTTCCGCAAGCGTCCGCTTGTGAATTCTTTGGCCTCTGCCTTCTTAGCCTTAGCCTCAGCCTCATTTAACAATAGAACAATTATTTAAACACTAAAACTTTGTAAATAATTTAGTTGTGCGTCCTATGATACGGGATTGTAGGATGAATTTCGGGTATATGCATTTTCAACTAATTATTTGATCAAGAACTTCAATCAGTTTTTTCTCTTCTATAGGTTTTGTAATGTACCCATCAAACTTGTATTTTTTACTTCTTTCTTTTTCTTCTGGCATGGCATAGGCAGTTTGTGCAATCACAGGTAGTTTGGGTCTGATTGATTTAATTTCCTTTGTTGCTTTATACCCATCTTTTTTTGGAAGTTTCAGATCCATTAAAACCAGGTCAATATCTTCATTATTCTGGCATTGTTCTACAGCTTTTTCTCCATCTCCGGCAAACAGAAGGTTGACTTTATGTTTCTTTAAAATTGCACGCATCAGTTCATAACTGTTGGGATCATCCTCAACAACCAGAATTTTTTTGTCTTTCAGGTCAATATCAGTGGATTTTGAAGACTCTGTATCTTTTTTATTTGCTGGTTTATAGGGGAGCGTGACAAAAAACGTAGTTCCTTTATTTTCTTCTGATTCAATCCATATCTTTCCGTTGTATAGTTCTGTAATTCCTTTGCAAATTGCCAGACCCAGTCCTGTTCCTTTTTGAGCAATCTGCGCATCTGTGTGCTGATGAAAGCGTTGAAAAATCAGTCCTTGTTTTTCTTTTGGAATTCCCACTCCTGTATCTTTTACATAGAATTTAAGTGTATTTTCGTCTGCGAGCGTGTAGCCAAATGAAACTTCCCCTTCTTTTGTAAACTTTATGGCATTATTGAGCAGGTTTTCTATCACCTGCATAAGTCTGACCCGGTCAAGGGTAATCATTGAGTCTTTGTTGCTTAGTTCAGTGTAATATTTAAGAGAAAGATTTTTTTCTGTTATATTTTCATTATTTAGATATTGGGTATAAATTTCGTCCATAAGTTTATTCACTGAGAAGTTCTCTTCACTCAGGGTCATTTGTTCAGCCTCAATTTTGGAAATATCGAGAATGTCATTGATTAGGTGTAATAGTTGTTTGCCATTGTTTGATATGATGGAAGCAAATTTATGTTCTTCTTTTGTTGCTTGTTTTTTCTTTGTGAGCAGGTAAGAGAAGCCTAAAATTCCATTAAGCGGAGTCCTTATTTCATGTGACATGTTTGCAAGAAATGCACTTTTTAGCTGGTCGCTTTCTTCTGCCTTCTGCTTGGCGTTGATCAGTTTTTTCTCAAATGTTTTTTGTTTGGTGATATCTGTTTGCGTAATCCATGCACCTGTTAATTTATTATCAGAAAAGATTCCAGTTATATTCTTGGTGAAGCAGATTTCTTTTCCATCGATGGTTTTTTCAGTGCTCTCGACATTATTGAGTTCGTAACCGTTTTCAATGAAATTTTTTAAAATGTCTTTTTTCTGAAATATATTATTATTCGAATGAAATTCCTTCAGGCTTTTTCCTATAACAGATTCAGCTTTTTTAAAGCCATAAACTTTTGCAAAAGCATTGTTACATTCAGCTATATAGGCGTGATTAACAATGTGATCATAAATGCTTTCGACGTCCAGATTTGTTAGCAATGGAGTGTTAAGTTCTACACGATAAATGCCTTCATTCGTATTTTCAATAAATGTTCTGTATTTTGCCTCGCTCTCTTCTGCTTTTTTCTTTTCCCGTTTTAGTTCTTCATTTTTTTCTAAAAGCTGATCATTGGTTGATATATACTCCTCGTATAAAGCTTCCGCATCGTTTTTGTTTTTTTCTATCTCTTTAATTTTGTTTTTGTATTCTGTAACATTGAATATCACTACAACTCCTGCGTACACCTTGCCTTTTTCGTTTATTAGCGGGGAACCTCTCAGCTCAAACCATTTTTCTTCAAACTCGAACTCTTCGTGGACATTTGTGCGGTTCAATATTTTACGATAATTTTCCTTTAGGAAACTGATCATTTTTTTTGGCAGGGGGAGTTCATTTATATTTTTACCTTCAATTGCCTCAGGTTGTAATTCATAATTTTTTATTTGGTTTCCCTGGGCAAGAATAAAATTCATTTTATGATCAAATAAGTATATATCCGTTCGTGGAATATTTGAGAAGAGTGTGTTATACCAACGCTCATTGGTGTTTATTTTGTTTATAAGCTCGTTTTTCTTTTTCAATTCATTAAAGATGAGAAAATAAATTATGATTGTTGTGGCGATAACGAAAAATACTCCTTTAATTGTTTGATAGTTAGTTATAGATTGAAGATCTCTGGAGAGGTATAAGATTAATTGATCAGAGAAAAATATCCATAATGCGCTAATAATAAGATAAATAATTCCAATCCTGAAGGCAGAATTATGGCGTAACCAGTAATTAATTTTTCGGAAGTTATTCATCTAATATTTTTTACCATTCGTCCTAACAAATTGCAATTTAATCAAATAACAGAATATTCCAAAAGAAAATTAAAAATTCCATTAAAAAGGTGGAAAGTAGATATGTCGTGAAATAAAGTGGTTGATTTTTACCTGTAAAGATGGAAAAACCCTTTTTTCGCTCTGTCTGAATTATTTACCGGGACTACGATATAATAGTAAACCCCTTCCTGTGCATAATTTCCGGAGGCAAGTTTTCCGTCCCAGTATACTACAGGTGCAATTTTTTCGTATATAAGGTCACCATTCCTTGTATATATCATTAATTTGAGCTTGTTGTCGGAACTTCCTGATGATTTTACAACAAAAAGATCGTTTTTTCCATCTCCATCTGGAGTGAAGACATTGGGAACTTCTATGTCACTACTTATTGATATACTGATATTTGTAAAATAGGAAATTCCTGCGGTGTCATTAATAACTTCCAGAGTTAGGTCGTATGAACCTGAAGACTCAAATTTGTATTTAAAATAAGGTATTGTATCGTTGTTTGAAATATAAGAATCGTATTGTGGGTCCACAGACATGCCGTCAACTGACCAGTTAAACTCGTAATTCGTTGTGTCTGCTTCGAAATGAAGCGTATCACCTGAAGCGATTTTCATTGGGAGTAAAAAATATTCAAATTCAGAAACATACGTACTGTCTTTGATAGCAATCCCGTCAAATTGGGCAAAGCTGTTAATTGAAGTGAAGCAGATGAAAATGAATATTGATATAAATGCTTTATTTCGGCTCATTTAGTAAAATTTATTCACGTAAATATATAAAATTGCAAATTATATATTCAAATTTTTCTTTTATTTTTTTAACAAAGAATTTGGATAACCCGAAGGTTCACAGTGTAGAGTCGTTGTTTGTTGTTAATAACTTTTTGATAATCTGTAAAATAAAGCATTAAGGATGAGCTATTGTTAATGTATTTGTTTCAGTTAAGTTGAATTATTTTTTAGCAATTTAAACTTCATTATTTTCATATCATCAAAAGACATATTTTAATTTTTTGATAAATCTGGCAAAAACAGAAAATCATGGAAGCATATATTGGGGAAATAGCAGGTTTAGCAGCAGCTTTTTGCTGGACAACAACAGCCATGGCATTCGAATCAGCGGGAAAGAAGATCGGTTCGCTTTCAGTAAATTTAATTCGGCTTTTCATGGCGATTTTTTTACTGGGAATTTATACCTGGATTTCCAGGGGTTTGTTTTTGCCTGTTGATGCTAGCTTTCATCAGTGGAAATGGCTCATAATTTCCGGTCTTGTTGGATTTTCGCTCGGCGATCTGTTTTTATTTGAAGCTTATGTACGAATAGGTGCTCGTTTGTCTTCCCTTATTATGTCTTTTACTCCACCAATAGCAGGTATAATCGGCTATTTTGTGATGGATGAAAGACTCACATGGTTAAATATTGCCGGTATGGTTGTTACGCTAACAGGTATTGTCCTTGTTATTACTCAACGAAAAAATCGAAATCCTAATCCTTCAAGAATTGTAGAGAATCCGCCTAAGAAAAAGCGTCTTTCTTATCGGGCGGTTGGTATTATTCTGGCTTTTGGTGGCGCTGCCGGTCAGGCTACGGGATTGGTTTTGAGTAAATTCGGAATGCAGGACTATGACGCATTTGCTGCCACTCAGATAAGAGTAATTGCCGGAACCATTGGTTTTGCTGTTTTATTTGCTATTCTTAATCGCTGGAAGAAAGTCTATACAGCACTAAAACATAAAAAAGCCATGACGGGGGTTACTATCGGGGCGTTTTTTGGTCCTTTCCTTGGTGTTGCCATGTCTCTTTTGGCTGTACAAAATACACTTACCGGAATTGCATCAACGCTTATGGCGCTTGTTCCTGTTATGATTATTCTGCCCGCTGTGTTTATCTTTGGTGAAAAAGTAAATGCCCTTGAAATCATAGGTGCTTTTATCGCTTTTGGTGGTGTTGCTTTATTTTTTCTTTAATTCATAGTACATTTGTTAAAAAACAGCAATGTATAGACTTGGCTTTATTTTTGGCATCTTATTTCTTATTGGTTGTTCTGTTTCTGAACCCAAAATGAAGGAATTCCAACCTTTAAGCAGCGATATTTTCTTAAATGAACCTTTTAGTTTTAAACTTGATATTGAAACTTTTGAATCTGAAATGGGCGAAGATTACCGAAAACGGACTTTTATAAGAACCTTGAGCTCAGACACTACCAGAAAAGATACGATATATAAGTTTGTAAGGAAGAAAAACAGTTTTATTTTTTATCGAACAACAAAAGGCAAATCTTCTTTTCTTTCCGCAAGAATACGGTATAAAAAGACACTCTTTTCGGGTAATTTTTATCCGGGAATTTCCAGGCAGGAATTAAACCAGGTGTTTACAGATATGGATTTTGATCTTGACACATGTAAATTTGATAATGGGAAAAGGCAGGCTGTTTTTATTTTCAACGATAACGACAAATTGCAGGAAGTTCAACTGAATAATTATTACAAACGTTAGGCGTTTTCAGAAGTAGAGGTAACGATTATAATTAACATCAATTTTCTAATAAGTTGGCAGTCGGCAGTGGCAGAAAGCAGCGGAAACATACGGCATATAATGGCTGAGT
>CAYFRV010000002.1:0-33573 GCA_964345495.1 uncultured Bacteroidales bacterium
TTCTGAATACGCCTAACTATCTTTATTTATCACTAAAAGGTTTAAAACCAACAATTAATATATCATCTACTTGTTCATAGTTACCCTGCCACTCTTCAATATTTTTTTCAATGTAATCTTTTTGTTGTTCCATTGGAAACTTATGGATTGTCAGCAGTAAATACCTAAACCTTCTATATTTATATTTTTTTCCTTCCGGTCCGCCAAATTGATCAGCGTAACCGTCAGAAAAGAGATAAATGACATCATCTTTCCTGAATGTAAACTTATGCTTATTGATTTGAGGGACTTCCATAGATTCTTCAAGCATTCCAACTGAAAACCTATCACCTTTTATCTCTTCAATTTTATTATCGCGCACTAGATACAAGGGTCTAAAAGCTCCTGCAAACTCAATAGTCTGATTATTCTTATCAATAACACAAAGCGCTATATCCATTCCATCTTTAATAGAATCCTGATTTTCATTATCTTTACTTAGAGTAAGAGCAATTCCTTTATTCAAATCATACAATATTTTATCGGCCTCCTCCACACCTTGCTCATTCGTGATGCTATCTAATAACTCAACACCAATGATAGACATAAAAGCTCCCGGCACGCCGTGTCCCGTACAATCAACCACAGCTACAAAAATTTTATCATCCTTTTCATTAATCCAGTAAAAATCGCCACTTACAATATCTTTTGGTTTATAAAAGATAAATGAATCAGCGAGATGAGATTTAAATGTATAATCAGAAGGAAGTAAAGCTTCCTGAATTCTTTTAGCATAAATAAGACTATCGGTAATATTCTTATTTTTAACACTTAACTCTTCTTTTTGCTTAGCTATTTGTTTGGCTATTACTTCTCTTTCTTTGAGTTCCTGGTTAGACTTTCTGAGTCTTCTTGTACGCCAGCGAAATATGAGCAATATTATAATAATTCCTGTAATCAGATAGATTATATAAAAAAAATCATTTTTCCATAAAGGAGTTTCAACAATTAAATTTAAGCTAGCTCCTTCTTCGTTCCAAATTCCATCATTATTAGAACCCTTCACAACAAACTCATACTCTCCTGATGATAAATTTGAGAAGGTGGCATAACGCCTTTTCCCTATAGTAACCCATTCATCATCCACATTTTTTAGCATATATGCAAATTCATTCTTTTCAGGTTCCGCAAAATCCAGTGCTGTGAATTCAATAGTTACCATATTATTATTATGGGGAATCGTAATGCTATCTTTTCCAATAAGGTCATATTTCCTTCGTCCTTTCCCTGTTAAAACTTCCACGGAGGTGATACAAATATTAGGAATATGATCACTTTTTCTAATAGAATCAGGATAGAAAGAATTTAGCCCTGAAATACCTCCGAAGAACATCTGCCCGTCTTCAGCTTTATAGGAGGCAAGGTGATTAAACTCATAATCCTGTAAGCCATCAGAGGGGCTATAATTGGTAAATTCACCATTATCCTGATTAAATTTTGAAATTCCGAGGTTTGTGCTCAACCATAGATTCCCATTGTTATCTTCTTCCAAAGCATAGATAAGGTTATTGGCTAAACCATCCTGTTCGGTATACGATAAAAACTCTTCGGTATTTTTATCAAACTTATTGAGGCCACTTACAGTTCCTATCCAGAGATATCCTTTGGAATCTTCATGAAGCACCAGAACTTCATTATTAATCAGGCAGTTCTGACAGGTCATTTCTTGCCTTTTATAGTGAATAAATGAATCTTTGCTTTTATCGTATTTATTTAAACCTTTATTAGTAGCAACCCATACTTGATTATCACTATCAACCAGAACATCATAAACAAAGCTGGAGGTTAAAGAATTAGAATCATAACTTGTATGATAATAGCTATCCATTTTTTTCCCATCATATTTATGCAATCCATTTCTAGTCCCAAACCAAATATTCCCGTTTTTGTCCTCAGCTATATCATAAACCCTGTTATCCTCAAATATGCTGAATACCCCATCAATCTTGTGAGACAAGTCTATAAAACTCTCCTCCTCAAAATTGTATATCACCACTCCATTTTGAGTACCTAACCACAAACGCTTCTTACTGTCATGAAAAATGGAATGAACATCATTGCTTGGAATTAAACCTGATTGAGCATCTATTCTATGAATAGACCCTGATTTTGTATTATAAATATATAAACCATCATTCCATGTACCAACCCATAATTCATTGGTTTCGGAATCATAAAAAATTGAAGCAATTAGGTTATCACCAAATAAAGGGTTACCATTAGAATCTTGTTGATATAAATCAAAATCTTTCAAGTTTTTCTGTATTTTCACCATTCCCTGTAAAGTTCCTACCCAAATAATTTTTGCTCTACCTTGTTCAATTGTCCTTATCTGAGCATCTAATAGTCGATTATTCTGGTTTACTAAATTATTTGCAGGAATAAACTCTTCTTTTTCGGGTAAAAACCTATACAATCCACCATCTGTTCCAACCCAAATAATTTTTTCTTCATCTTGAAAAATACAATTAATTGTATTGCTACCGACAGGAGCCTCCATTTTTTCTTCAATGTAGTATCTTTTATAACTATCCTTACCGGGTAAATACTTGTTAAGACCATTAGCAGTGGCTATCCAGATCCTCCCATCCTTATCCTGAAAAATATCTTTTATACTGTTGTTGCTTATACTTGAAGGTTCAGCTTCTTTATGAGAATATCTTTTAAAAATTTCTAATTCTCTGTCAAACACATTCAAACCATCTTTTGTTCCTACCCATAACCTTCCTGAATCATCTTCGAAAATATCATAATTATTAGATCCATCATGGAAATTAAAGTAATCATTAAAATGTTTATAGTTATTAAAAACTCCATTATTAGGATTATACCTGGAAAGATAATGAAGAGTTTTTATCCAGATATAACCCTCAGAGTCTTCATATAAATGAAAAACCTGGTTTTGAGGAATACTATTACTGTCTGATTTATAGAATGTTGTAAAATTTTCTGTCAAAGGATTAAATTTATTTAAACCTTTGTTAGTGGCAATCCACAAATTACCCCTTTTATCTTCAATTAAATGATTAATAAAATTATTAGAAATTGAATTCGGATTAGCCGGATCATGCTTATAAGTTTTAAAATCGTACCCGTCATATCTATTCAATCCATCCTGGGTAGCCACCCATAAAAAATCTCTGCTATCCTGAAGAATACAATTAATATTAGATTGACTAAGGCCATCCTCCACGGAAAAGGTACTAGTCTGGATAGTCTGTGCATTTAGAAAAAGACTAACTAAAAGCAAGAAAACAAGATATATAAGTTTTTGCAAATGCTTCATGCAGAAACTTCCTTTACTAATATAAAACCCGTACAACAATAATTACGATTTTCTAAAATCAAAATCACCTCCAAAGATGAATAATAATTGATTCATTTTACCTCTTAAAATTAATCAATTTATTTACAATTAATACTTACAAAATGGTGAAATAATTATACCTAAAATGGAGAATAATATAATACATAAAATACACCCACTTAACATTTTTCTTCAGAATAAATAAAAATCATTTCATAAAAAAACGGTGCCAAAATATTAAGGATACTGAATTATAAAAACTGCATTCAGCATCCTTAATTTTAATTCCATAAAACTATTAAGGGATATATTTGAAATCTTTGCCTACAAAGCGAGCAGAATCCCCTAACAATTCTTCAATTCTAAGAAGCTGATTATACTTTGCTATACGGTCTGATCTGGAAGCGGAACCCGTTTTTATCAAGCCGGTATTTAAAGCAACAGCCAGGTCTGCGATAAAGGTATCTTCTGTTTCTCCTGACCTATGGCTTATTACAGAAGTAAATGAATTTGCATTAGCCATTTGAACAGCATTGATAGTTTCAGTTAGAGTTCCAATTTGATTTACTTTAATCAAAATAGAATTTGCACTTGCTTCCTCAATACCACGGGATAATCTTTTAACATTTGTGACAAATAAATCATCGCCGACAAGTTGAATTTTATGACCTAATTCTTTTGTTAATTTTTGCCATCCATCCCAGTCATCCTGATCCAAAGCATCTTCAATAGATAGAATTGGATATTTTTCAGCCCAAACTTTCCAGTAATTAATCATATCATCTGTGTTCAATTCTTGTCCTGTAGAATTTAGGTTGTACACACCTTTCTCCTTATTAAAAAACTCAGAGGAAGCTGGATCCAAGGCAATAAATATGTCCTCGCCCGGCTTATAACCAGCCTTTTCAATAGCCTTTAATACTGTTTCAATAGCCTCTTCATTGGATTTAAGGTCAGGAGCGAACCCACCCTCATCACCAACATTTGTTGAATGGCCGCTATCTCTAAGTACTTTTTTTAAGTGTTGAAATACTTCTGCTCCCATACGTAGAGATTCTTTAAAAGTAGGAGCATTAACAGGCATTATCATGAACTCCTGAATATCAATATTGTTATCCGCATGCTCTCCTCCATTCAAAATGTTCATCATGGGTATAGGTAAAGTATTCGCATTAACTCCCCCAATGTATCGGTATAAAGGTTGTAAGTTTTCATATGCAGCTGCCTTTGCAGTAGCCAGGGAAACTCCTAAAATGGCATTTGCTCCCAAATTAGCTTTATTTTCTGTACCATCAAGGATATTTAAACGACTATCAATTAAGTTTTGATCCTCTGCATTATAACCAATAAGCTCTTCACTTATTTTGGTATTGATATTATTTACCGCATTCAACACACCTTTGCCAAGGAATTGGTTTTCATCACCATCTCTTAACTCCACGGCCTCATATACTCCGGTAGAAGCACCTGAAGGGACAGCAGCAGTACCCACACTCCCCTCTTCTGTGATAACATCAACTTCAACAGTTGGCGTTCCACGAGAATCAAGTATTTGCCTTGCATTAATATCGATTATTTTACTCATAGTTGTAAATTTTTAATGGTTAATTAGAATTCAGTTCTGAACTATCAAATTTATTGAATATTGTGTATAAATCATAAAATAAAACCGCTATTTAATGAAAAAGAATTACATCATCACTAGAATTTTATTTTATTAATGTTTTACAGGGGTAAAAGAGAAAATAAAAAAGGGATAGCCATTCGTGCTATCCCTATAATTTTTCTAACGCTTTGTTGATCGAGAATATATATTATTCTTTATTCTCCTTGGCTTCATTATCCTGTTGTTCAGAGTCTTTTCCAGATTCGCCGCTCTGTTCATTTTTATTGAGAGACTCTTGATCTTTACTGGCATGTGAACTATTAGCTTGATTATCTCCTTCTTCAACATTTGTATTTTGAGCCTCTTGATTTTGCTCATCGGTTATAGTATCCTCTTCGGCTTTTTGTTGCTTTGATGCCTGATCCTCGCTCTGTGCTTTTTTCTTTCCGCCTCGTCTTCGACGTTTTTTACCCGTCTTAGATTTTTTGCTTTCGGTATCTGTATAGGTTTCATTGTAATCAACCAACTCAATAAAACACATCTCTGCATTATCGCCTTGTCTACTACCTGTCTTAAGTATACGGGTGTATCCACCAGGTCTATTAGAAATCTTCTCAGCTACATCCCTAAATAACTCGGATACAGCATATTTATCCTGCAGATATCTAAAAACAATTCTTCTCGAATGCGTATTATCTGTTTTTGCTTTTGTAATTAAAGGCTCAACAAATATTTTTAAGGCTTTAGCTTTAGCAGTTGTTGTCTTAATTCTTTTATTCAAGATTAAGGATGAGGCCATATTAGCCATCATAGCTTTCCTATGCGAGCTAGTTCTGCTTAAGTGGTTTAGTTTTTTTCCGTGTCTCATTCTTTTTACTCCTTGTCTAATTTATACTTAGAAACATCCATTCCAAAACTTAAATTCATCTTATCCAATAATTCTTCTAGTTCTGCTAAGGATTTCTTTCCAAAATTTCGGAATTTTAATAGATCATTTCGATTATATTGAACCAAGTCTCCTAAGGTCTCAACTTCCGCGGCTTTCAAACAATTTAAAGCTCTTACAGAAAGATCCATGTCATTTAACTTGGTCTTCAATAATTGCCTCATATGTAAAGCTTCTTCGTCAAATTCTTCTCCTCCGTATTTCTCCTCAGTATCCAAAGTAATTTTCTCATCAGAAAATAACATTAAATGATAAATAAGAATTTTTGCAGCTTCTTTTAATGCTTCTTTAGGATGAATGGAACCATCTGTCGTAATGTCAAACAATAACTTTTCGTAGTCAGTTTTCTGTTCAACTCTATAGTTCTCTATTGAGTACTTAACATTCTTAATAGGAGTGAAAATTGAATCAACAGCTATAACTCCAATTTCATCGTCTTCTGATTTATTCTCTTCGGATTGCACATATCCTCGTCCTTTACTAATATGCAATTCGATTTGTAATTTTACGTCAGGTTCCATGGAACAAATAAGCAAATCTTTATTAAGCACTTCAAAATTGCTTAAATAATTATTCAATTCACCTGCACGAAATTCTTCTTTACCTGAAATCGTAAAATTAATTTTTTCGCCATCTATATCTTCAGTATTAGTTTTAAAACGTATCTGTTTTAAATTGAGAATGATCTCATTAACATCCTCTATAACCCCTGTTATGGTAGAAAACTCATGATCGACTCCTTCAATTTTCACCTTAGTAATCGCATACCCTTCTAAGGATGATAAAAGGACTCTTCTCAAAGCATTACCTACTGTAATACCATACCCAGGTTCAAGCGGACGAAACTCGAATGTTCCACGAGAATCGTCAGATTCTATCATTATAACCTTTTCGGGTTTTTGAAATTCTAGTAATGCCATAAATAATAGTATATTAAATTATTTTGAATACAATTCAACAATTAATTGCTCCTTAATAGGTTCAGGAATTTCCTCCCTTTCGGGCATATTAAGAAGCTTTCCTGCCATTTTATCATCGTCCCATTCTAACCATGAGTACTTAGATACATTGGAAGAAGCAAGAGATTCTGTAATAACCTCCAATGACTTTGACCTTTCCCTAACTCCTATAATATCGCCAGACTTGACGTTATAAGAAGGTACGTTTAAAACACCACCGTTAACTACAATATGTCTATGAGTAACTAACTGTCTGGCAGCACGCCGAGTTGGAGCTATACCCATACGAAAAACAATATTATCTAATCGAGTTTCTAAAAACTTCAACAGGTTTTCACCTGTAATTCCCTTGCTCTGTGTTGCTTTTAAAAATGTATTATAGAATTGTTTTTCTAAAAGTCCATAGGTATATTTAGCCTTTTGCTTTTCTAAAAGCTGCATTCCATATTCAGAAAGCTTCCTTCTCTTTTTGGTGACGCCATGTTGTCCTGGCGGATAATTCTTCTTTTCAAAGTGTTTATCTGGTCCAAAAATAGGTGAACCCACTTTTCTTGCAACCTTTGATTTTGGTCCTCTATATCTAGCCATAAATCTGTATATTTTCTTCTTAATTAATAATTAAACTCTTCGACGTTTTGGTGGACGACATCCATTATGCGGTAAAGGAGTGACGTCTATAATTTCTTTAACTTCAATACCGGCATTATTTATAGTTCTAATTGCTGATTCTCTACCAGCTCCTGGTCCTTTCACATATACTTTTACTTTCCTCAAACCCAATTCGTAAGCAGACTTTGCTGCATCCTGGGCGGCTACTTGTGCAGCATAAGGTGTATTCTTTTTTGAACCTTTAAAACCCATTTTTCCAGATGAGGCCCAGGAAATAACCTGTCCATTACTATTTGTCAATGAGATAATAATATTATTAAAAGTTGCCTGGATATGAGCTTCTCCTTGAGGTTCAACTACAACTTTCTTCTTTCGTGTAACTTTACTTCGTTTTGCCATATTTCAATATATTATTTAACAGCTTTCTTCTTATTAGCGACTGTCTTTTTCCTTCCTTTACGTGTTCGCGCATTATTTCTGGTAGACTGGCCTCTCAAAGGCATACCGCTACGGTGCCTAATACCGCGATAGCAACCTATCTCCATCAATCTTTTAATATTCATTTGTACTTCAGAGCGTAAAGCCCCCTCTACCTTATATTCATCGTTCAGTATAGTACGCAAGGTTGAAATTTGATCATCCGTCCAATCCTTAACCTTAATATTTTTGTCAATACCAGCTTGCTCCATAATTCGGGAAGCTGTGCTTTTTCCAATACCATAGATGTAAGTTAAAGCAATTACGCCTCTTTTGTTCTTTGGTAAATCTACTCCGACTATTCTTGCCATAGAATTCTAAAATTTGAGTGCAAAATTAAAAATTTTATCCTTGTCGTTGTTTAAACTTCGGATTTTTTTTATTAATAACATATAATCGTCCTTTTCTTCTAACGATTTTACAACCGCTGCTTCGTTTCTTTAATGATGCTCGTACTTTCATTTTTCAATATTTTTTTATTTGTATCTATATGTTATACGCCCCCTTGTTAAATCATAGGGTGACATCTCTACTTTAACTTTATCACCAGGAAGAATTTTAATATAATGCATACGCATTTTACCTGAAATATGTGCAGTAATTATGTGTCCATTTTCTAATTCTACACGAAACATAGCGTTTGAAAGTGCTTCAACTATTGTTCCGTCTTGTTCAATTGATGGTTGTTTAGCCATATCTAAATTACTGTTTAATTTTCTATATTCTCTATATAATCAAAAGTTGATAATAAATCAGCCTTGCCGTCCCTAATGGCTATAGCCAATTCAAAATGAGCTGAAGGTTTTCCATCCATGGTTCTAATTGTCCAACCATCAGAGTCCTGTTTTATATTTTTTGTTCCTAAATTAATCATAGGTTCGATACATATAACTAAACCTTCTTTTAATTTAGAACCTCTACCCTGTTTACCATAATTAGGTATTTCAGGAGATTCATGCATTTTCTGACCTAAGCCATGTCCCACCATTTCTCTAACAACTGAAAAACCGTAACTTTCAGCATTGTTCTGAATAGCGTGACTGATATCTCCAACTCTATTTCCAACTATTGCTTTTTCAATTCCTTTATATAAAGACTCCTTTGTAGCCTTCAAAAGTTGCTCGACCTGATGGTTTACCTCCCCTACCTTAAAGGTATAGGCAGAATCGCCATAAAATCCATTCATTATAGTACCACAATCAATAGAAACAATATCGCCTTCTTTTAATATAATATCTTTGGAGGGTATTCCATGAACTATTGCATCATTAATTGATATACAGAGTGAATTCGGAAACCCGCCATAGCCTAAAAAACCTGGTACAGCACCATGATCTCTGATAAACTCTTCAGCTCTTTTATCAAGTTGAAGAGTCGTAACTCCCGGCTCGATCAGCTTACTTATTTCTCCTAGCGTTTGGGAAACAAGTAAGTTGTTTGCTCTCAGTATTTCTATTTCTTCTGTGGATTTAACCTTCAGCATTCAAAGAACTTATTTATAATTAAAAAAACTTTATATTACAGAGGCACCACCTGAGCGACCCTTAATTCTTCCTGTTTTCATCAATCCGTCATAATGACGCATTAGTAGGTGGCTTTCAATTTGTTGTAACGTATCTAGAACAACACCAACCAAAATAAGTAACGATGTTCCTCCATAAAATTGGGCCCATTGATTACTGATTCCTGCAATCATAGCAAAAGATGGCATAATGGCGACCAAAGCTAAAAATATTGAACCCGGGAATGTTATCCTCGACATTATTCTATCGAGAAACTCGACAGTCTTTCTTCCTGGTTTTACACCGGGTATAAAACCACCATTCTTTTTCATATCTTCAGCCATCTGTGATGGATTAATAGTAATAGCAGTATAAAAATAAGTAAACAGTATAACCATCGTAGCAAAGGTGAAATTATACCAAAAACCTGTTATATTAGAAAAAGCCGCAGCAAAACCCGATAGGGCATCAGAATCTGAAAAACCTGCAACGGTAATTGGTACAAACATCAAAGCTTGCGCAAAAATAATTGGCATAACACCTGCAGAATTAACTTTAAGTGGAATATATTGCCGCACACCACCGTACTGTTTGTTACCGACAATTCGTTTGGCATATTGCACAGGAATTTTTCGTGTTCCTTGTACCAATAAAATGACAGCAACAAATACAAAAAAGAGAATAATCATCTCAAGAAGAAAGGCAACAAGCCCACCTCCAGTCTCTTCTAAACGGGAAATAAATTCAGCTGCTAAGGCATAAGGAAGCCTTGCAATAATTCCGATCATAATTATTAATGAGATGCCATTACCTATTCCCCGATCGGTAATACGTTCACCTAACCACATAATAAACATGGATCCTGCAGTTAAAACAATAACTGAAGATATCCAGAAAAAGCTAGCCTCCGTAACAAAAGCAGACTGAGGCAATTGTACCTGTAAATTTTTTAAATATCCAGGGGCTTGAATGATTAGTATACCAACAGTAAGGTATCGAGTTATTTGATTAATTTTCCGTCTTCCACTTTCACCTTCTCGTTGTAACCTTTGAAAGTAAGGAACTGCAATACCAAGTAACTGGACAACAATAGAAGCTGAAATATAGGGCATTATTCCCAGAGCAAAAATTGAAGCATTTGCAAAGGCTCCTCCAGAAAACATGTTCAGAAGCCCCATAACTCCACCTGAAGTTTGCTGATCTAATGCACTTAATTGATTTGGATCTATACCTGGTAAAACGACAAAACTACCCAATCGATAGATTACTATAATACCTAAAGTAAATAGTATTCTTTGCCTGAGATCTTCAATTTTCCAAATATTCTTTAATGTATCTAAAAATGCCCTCATCTCTAAATTATAATTTTACTGTAGTTCCCTGAACTGATTCAATAGCTTCTTTAGCAGATTTTGAAAAAGCATGAGCCTTAACTTCCAATTTTAAAGTAAGCTCTCCTTTCCCTAAAATTTTTATAGGACTTCCTTTTTTAGCCAAACCTGCATCATATATAGTTTCTAAATCTATAGTGTTAAGATTATTTTCTTTAGCCAACTTTTCAAGAGTCGATAGATTGACAGGTTTATATTCGACTCTGTTAATGTTTCTAAACCCAAACTTAGGTATTCGCCTATACAAAGGCATTTGACCCCCTTCAAAACCGAGTTTTTGGGAATAACCACTTCTTGACTTCATACCTTTATGACCTCGAGTGGCTGTACCTCCTTTTCCTGTACCTTCGCCTCTACCTTTTCGAAGTTTATTTCGATTTGATTTGGGTGCTGGTTTTAAATTACTTAGATTCATATCTCACAAAGAATTTATTTTCTTATTAAACTTCCTCTACAGTTATCAGATGTTTTACTTTATTGATCATTCCCTCTATTTGTGGATTAACTTCCACTTCAACAGGGTTATGCATCTTTTTTATACCAAGAGCTTCTAAAGTTCTTTTTTGTCTCTTGTTACATTTAATTTGACTTCTTGTCTGTGTTATTCTCAATTTGGCCATGATTATCTGTTTTACTTATCCGTTGAAAACTTTCTCTAGTGGAATGTTCCTTTGTTCAGCTATAGTATAAGCATCACGCATATCTAATAAAGCATCAATTGTAGCTTTAACCTGATTATGTGGATTACTTGATCCTTTTGATTTACCTAAGACATCGTTAACGCCAACGCTTTCAAGAACAATACGCATAGCTCCTCCTGCTTTTACACCTGTACCGTTGGCAGCAGGTTTCATGAAAATCTGTGCACCTGAATAGCGGTATTCAATTTCATGAGGAATAGTTCCTTTTAGAATAGGTACTTTTACCAGATTCTTCTTTGCTGCTTCAACACCTTTGGCTATCGCTGTAGTTACTTCTTTAGCTTTACCCAAACCATAGCCTACAATTCCATTCTCATTACCAACCACAACTAATGCGGTAAATCCAAATTGGCGGCCACCTTTTGTAACTTTTGTGACCCTTTTTATACTTACAAGACGATCTTTTAACTCTAGATCACTAGTTTTTACTTTCTTAATATTAGTGTCTTTTGACATAGTCTTTAAAATTTAAGTCCTTCCTTTCTAGCGCCTTCGGCTAATTTTCTAACTCTACCATGATATCTATATCCATTACGGTCAAAAACAACCTGATTAATTCCTTTCTCCAAAGATAGTTTTGCCGCTTGTTGTCCAACTAATTCTGCCTGTTTAGATTTATTAGCTTCATCACTTTGGTTAGCTATTTCCTTATTTCTGGAAGAGTATGCCAACAAAGTTTTACCTTTCTCATCATCGATAAGTTGAACATATATATGGCTGTTGCTTCGAAAAACACTCATTCTTGGTTTTTCTTCTGTACCGTTAATCTTTTTCCTAACTCTCTTTTTGATTCTATATCGTCTATCTTTCTTTGTTAAGGCCATTTCTTAGAAATTTTAAAATTAAACATTACCAGCTTTACCAGCCTTACGTCGAATCCATTCTCCTGTATACTTAATACCTTTTCCTTTATAAGGTTCAGGTGGCCTCAAAGCTCTAACTTTTGCGGCAACCATGCCTAATAGCTCTTTATCATGACTTGAGAAGGTCACTTTAGGATTACTTCGGCGTTCAGTTTTGGCTTCGACTTGTATTTCTTCCGGAAGTAAGAAATGAATCTCATGAGAATAACCTACATTCATTTCCAGAATTTGTCCCTTAGCTTCAGCCCTAAAACCAACACCTACAAACTCGAGAGTTATGGAAAATCCATCAGAAACTCCTTCCACCATATTATTGATTAGAACTCTATATAGGCCATGCAAAGACTTATGCTTTTTGGACTCTGTAGCTCTTTCTAAAGTGACTTGATCCTCGTCTGCATTGATTTTAATGGCAGGATCAACCCATCTTTTTAATTCTCCTTTTGGCCCTTTAACATGTACCTCATTTTTCTCGTTAACATTGAGGTTAACATTTTCGGGTATTTTAATCGGCAAAACACCTATGCGTGACATGAATAATTCCTCCTTTTTAATGTACGTAACACAAGACTTCTCCTCCAACATTTAATTTTCTTGCTTCTTTATCAGAAATAACACCTTTAGAGGTTGACATCACAGCAATTCCCAGTCCATTTAAAACTCTTGGGATATTATTGGTATCAACATATTCGCGTAATCCTGGTCTACTAACTCGTTTTAACATGCGAATTGCAGGTTCTTTTGTTTTAGGATGATATTTCAAAGCTATTTTTATTAATCCTTGAATATGTCCTTCTTCTTCAATCTTGTAACTAAGAATATATCCCTGATCATACAATATCTTTGTAATATCAGTTTTCAAGTTTGAAGCAGGTATTTCTACTACCTTATGACCTGCCATCAACCCATTTCTAATTCTTGTTAGATAATCTGCTATAGTATCTGTAATCATGATATCACTGATCTTTTAATTATTACCAACTAGCTTTCTTTACACCAGGAATAAGTCCTTTTGAAGCCATTTCTCTAAAGGTAATTCGGCTAACTCCAAATTGTCTGATATATCCTTTAGGTCGACCTGTAATTTCACATCTGTTATGTAATCTTACAGGGCTCGAATTTCTGGGTAAACGGCTTAAACCTATATAATCACCTTCAGCTTTTAATTTAGCTCTTTTCTTTGCATATTTATCGACCATCTTTTTTCTTTTTCTCTCTCTGGCCTTCATTGATTCTTTTGACATATCTTATTACTTTTTAAGATTTTTAAAAGGCATACCAAATTCTCGTAATAAAGCGTAACCTTCCTCGTCAGTTGGGGCTGTTATAACGAAATTAGCTTCTAATCCACTTATCTTATCAACTTTATCCAGATTAATTTCAGGGAAAATAATCTGTTCTTCAATTCCGAGCGAATAGTTTCCCCGACCATCAAAATTACTTTCCACACCGTTAAAGTCTTTGACTCGAGGCAAAGCGACACTAATTAATCGATCAAGAAATTCATACATTCTTGTTCTTCTTAATGTTACTTTTACACCAATGGGTGTATTCTCACGCAATTTGAAATTTGAAATCGCCTTTTTGGAATATGTTTTTATAGCTTTCTGCCCAGCGATTAAGGTTAATTCGTCTTGTGCTGTCTCGATTAATTTCTTATCGGCAACTGCTTCACCTACACCTCTATTTAAAACAATTTTTTCCAGCTTGGGAACCTGCATAATAGATTGATAATTGAACTCTTTCATCAGTGTAGGTACAATGTCCTCGTGATATTTTTTTTGTAATCGTGCCTGGTAATCCATTATTTTATCTCCTCCCCAGATTTTTTTGAATAACGTACTAATTTATTATTCTGGTTTCTTTTTCTTCCAATCCGTGTAGGCTCACCTGTGCTCGGATCTACAACCATAAGGTTAGATAAATGTATAGGTGCTTCCTTTTTTAGAATACCACCCTGAGGATTATCAGAATTCGGTTTCGTATGTTTTGAAACAAGATTTACTCCTTCAACAAGGGCTTTATATTGTTTGGGCATTACTTCAAGCACTCGGCCTTGTTGTCCGCGATACTCACCTGTATTAACATAAACTGTATCGCCTTTTTTAATATGTAATTTTCTTCTTTTCTCCATTAATACTTAATTTTATAATACTTCGGGTGCTAGCGAAATAATTTTCATATAATTTTCTCTCAATTCACGGGGAATAGGACCAAATATTCGTGTACCCCGGATTTCATCAAGATTATTTACTAAAACACAAGCGTTATTATCAAATCTAATATACGATCCGTCAGAACGCCTAACTTCCTTTTTAGTTCTTACGATAACAGCTTGACTTACCGTTCCTTTTTTTACTTCAGAAGAGGGTAATGCTGCTCTCACGCTTACAACAACTTTGTCTCCGACAGAAGCATATCTTCTACCACTGCCACCTAAAACCCGTATAACCTTTACGACTTTTGCACCGCTGTTATCAGCAACATTAAGTTTACTTTCTTGTTGTACCATGATTTCCTATTTAACTCTTTCTAAAATTTCTACTAATCTCCAACGCTTTCTTTTACTTAAAGGACGCGTTTCCATTATTCTCACTGTATCTCCTTCACTACATTCGTCCTTCTCGTCGTGAGCAACAAAAGTAGATCTTCTATTGAGAAATTTTTTGTATTTAGAGTGTCGAACGCGTCTGCTAACCTCAACAACAATAGATTTATCCATCTTATTGCTAACAACTACACCTACTTTATCTTTCCTTAGATTACGTTTTTCCATTTTTCAATATGTATTAATTTTCAGATTCTTCCTTTTGTTTTGCTCGTTTACTTATTTCAGTTTTTAAACGAGCAATATTTTTTTTAGTCTCTCGAATCTTTATTGGATTGTCCAAAGGTGATACGGCATGGTTCAGTTTCAGTTGAGTTAAGTGCCCTTGTTCGTTTTCAATGCGCTCTTCAATCTCCTTAAGTGTTAATTCTCTTATTTCTGAAGGTTTCATATTGTCAGGTATTGTAATTTAATTATTCAACATAATCTCTACGAACAACAAATTTAGCCTTAACTGGTAATTTTTGAGCGGCTAATCTCAATGCCTCCTGAGCTATACTTTTAGGTACGCCCTCGATTTCAATAAGCATTCTTCCCGGGGAAACAGGAGCAACAAAACCGTCTGGATCACCGCGTCCTTTTCCCATTCTAACCTCAGCTGGTTTACTTGTAATGGGCTTATCAGGAAAAATACGTATCCAAATTTGCCCTTCTCTCTTCATGTAACGCGTCATAGACTGTCGTGCTGCCTCAATTTGTTTTTGGGTAATCCACGCTTCCTGTAAGGTTTTTATTCCAAAAGAACCAAAAGCTAATGTAGCGCCTCTTTTTGTCTTGCCTTTCATGCGCCCTTTTTGCTGACGTCTATATTTTGTCTTCTTTGGTTGTAACATTAGATTAAATTTTTATCTATTTCCGATTTTTTCTGCCTTTTGATTTAGACCCTTTACCTGAATTAAAGGAAGGAGTTAAATCAACTTTTCCAAAAATTTCACCTTTAAAAATCCAAACCTTAATTCCAATAAGTCCAACTTTAGTAAGAGCTTCGTCTAAAGCATAGTCGATATCTGCTCTAAATGTGTGCAAAGGTGTTCTCCCCTCTTTATAAACCTCGGTACGAGCCATCTCTGCTCCTCCAATACGGCCTGAAATTTGTATTTTAACTCCTTCAGCACCTAACCGCATACTAGAGGCAACCGCCATTTTTATCGCTCTTCTATATGAAATCATACCTTCAATCTGACGGGCAATTCCATTAGCAACTAATGTAGCATCCAATTCTGGCCGTTTCACCTCAAAAATATTAATTTGAACTTCCTTTTTTGTTAATTTTTTAAGCTCTTCTTTCAGTTTATCAACTTCCTTCCCACCTTTTCCAATTATTATACCAGGACGGGCTGTATGGATTGTAACAGTTACTAATTTTAAAGTACGCTCAATGATAATTTTTGAAATGCTTGCCTTAGTTAGTCGAGCATTCAAATATTTTCTTATCTTATTATCTTCAACTAATTTATCTTTATAGTTCTTTCCTCCATACCAATTGGATTCCCAACCTTTTATAATTCCAAGTCTGTTACTTATCGGATTAATTTTTTGTCCCATCTATTCTTGATTTGTTTGTGAATCGTTACTATTTTCTTCTTTTTGAGCTGTTTGCTCTGTACTTAACTCACTTGTTTGCATTGAGTCTTTGAGATTCTCAAGATGAATAGTTACGTGACTTGATCGCTTTCGTATCAAATGAGCTCTTCCCATGGCTTCAGGTCTAATTCTTTTTAATGTTCTGCCGCCGTCGACGCGGATCTCACTTACAATGAGCTGTGTATCTTCAAGCCGTACACCTTCATTTTTATTTTGCCAGTTTGAAATAGCCGAAAGAAGTAATTTCTCCATATAAGTAGATACAGCTTTCGGACTATATCTTACTATATCCAGGGCCTGATTAACCTCTTGTCCTCTTATCTGATCGGCGAGTAGACGTACTTTTCTCGGAGCGATCGGACAACCTTTTAATACAGCAAAATATTGATTCTTTTTTTCTTCTTTTAGCTTTTCCGCTCTATGTCGTTTTCGTGCACCCATTATTCTCAGTGTTTTTCGTGATTATTATTTACCTTTCTTTGTAGGATGACCTTTGAATACTCGAGTTGGTGCAAATTCGCCAAGTTTATGACCTACCATATTTTCAGTAATATAAACCGGAACAAATTTGTTTCCATTATGTACTGCAATTGTATGTCCAACAAATTCAGGTGTAACCATTGATC
This sequence comes from uncultured Bacteroidales bacterium, assembly GCA_964345495.1. Lineage (GTDB taxonomy): Bacteria > Bacteroidota > Bacteroidia > Bacteroidales > UBA12077 > JAGXLC01. The sequence continues at coordinate 17,219 of CAYFRV010000002.1, forward strand.
TGCGAGACCATGTTTTCAAGACTTTTTTCTTGCCTGATTCATTCATTTCCAGAATGCGCTTCTCCAATTTGTACTCTACAAAGGGTCCTTTTTTTAATGAACGACTCATAAGTATATCTAATTAACCGTTTACTTTTTTCTTTTAACAACAATATATCTATTCGATTTCTTTTTCAGCTTCCTGGTTTTATAACCTTTGGCTGGCATACCATTTCTTGATCTAGGAATACCTCCTGAAGCTCTTCCTTCGCCACCTCCCATGGGGTGATCAATTGGGTTCATCGCTACACCTCTAACTCTTGGTCGTTTGCCTAACCATCTGCTTCTTCCAGCTTTTCCTCCTGATAAAATAATATGATCAGAATTTGATACTGTTCCAATAGTAGCTTTACAAGTTGTTAATACCATCCTTGTTTCACCGGAAGGTAATTTAATATTAGCATACTTCCCTTCTCTGGATGTTAATTGAGCATAAGTTCCGGCACTCCTAGCCATAACTCCTCCTTTTCCAGGGTTCAATTCTATATTATGGATAATTGTACCAAGAGGTATATCTGAGAGATATAAGGAATTACCAATATTTGGTGAAATTCCTTTACCAGAATTAATAATCTGCCCTTCTTTAATACCATTAGGTGCGATAATATATCGTTTTTCCCCATCTTCATAAACGACCAAAGCAATTCGTGCAGAACGATTAGGATCATACTCGATCGCTTTGATAGTGCCCTTTATGCCTTCTTTATCCCGGCGAAAATCTATAATACGGTATCTTTGCTTATGGCCTCCGCCACGATATCTTAGGGTCATATGACCAGAATTATTCCTACCACCACTTTTATGTTTTGGTGCCAATAAGGACTTTTCAGGCTCTGTTTTGGTAACAGTATCAAAGGCACTAATCATTTTATGTCTTTGACCTGGTGTTGTCGGTTTTAATTTTCTTACTGCCATAACTCAATTTTTCTTCCTAAATGTTGCTGTAAAAATCAATTGAATCACCTTCAGCTAAAGTAACAATTGCTTTTTTATAATCATTTTCTTTACCTCGAATAATACCGGCTTGCGTATATCTCATCCTTTGTTTTCCTAAGTAGTTCATTGTGTTGACAGATTCAACTGTAACGCCATACATCTCTTCGATGGCATTACGTATTTCAATCTTGTTGGCATTTTTATCCACAATAAACCCATATTTATTCAGCTCTTCGCCCTGTTCGGTCATCTTTTCTGTAATGAGGGGCTTTTTAAGTAAAATATTTTTAACCATAGCTTAAACACTTAATTGTTTTTCCAATGTTTCCAATGAACCCTCAAAGAAAACTACCTGCTCGGCATTCATAATTTCATAAGTATTAATTTCGTTTACAGGCAGAACTTTAACATCGGGTATATTTCGGGAGGACAAATATATATTTTTATTTGGTTCTTCTAAAACTAAAAGTAACTTTTTCTCGTTTATACCTAAATTATTTCTAATATGAGAGAAATCTTTCGTTTTAGGTTGCTCAAGGCTAAAGGTTTCTACAACTTTGAGCTCATCATTCTTAACTTTATAAGAAAGTGCAGATTTACGAGCAACTTTTTTCACCTTCTTATTTAGTTTAAAACTATAATCTTTGGGCCTAGGTCCAAATACACGTCCTCCGCCTCGGAATATCGGAGATTTAATATCTCCTGATCTTGCAGTACCCGTTCCTTTTTGCCGTTTTATTTTCTTCCTGCTTCCGACAATTTCATTTCGCTCTTTAGCCTTATGAGTTCCTTGTCGCTTGTTCGCCATATAGTGTTTTACATCTAAATATATGGCATGGTCGTTAGGTGTTATACCGAAAATCTCTTCGTTAAGATTTACCTTTTTTCCGGTATCCTCTCCTGCTTTATTTAAAACTGGTAACTCCATTACTTCTCAATAATTAAATATGAACCTCTATGACCAGGTACTGATCCTTTTACTAATAATAAATTCTTTTCAGGCATAATTTTAATGACCCGAAGATTTATAACTTTAACCTTATCTCCTCCGGCTCTACCTGCCATTCGCATGCCTTTAAATACACGAGATGGATCAGATGATGCACCAACTGAGCCGGGCGCTCTTTCTTGATCTTTCTGACCATGTGTTTGACCTCCAACTCCATGAAAACCATGTCTTTTAACAACTCCCTGAAAACCTTTGCCTTTGGTTATTCCTGATACATCAACCCATGTATCATCTTTAAAAAGGTCCACAGTAATGGTATCTCCTAATTTGTATTCTTCATCAAATTCACTAAGTTCAACCATTTGTGTCTTCGGAGCTGTTTTAGCTTTCTTAAAATGACCTAAAAGAGCTTTTGTAACGTTCTTTTCTTTTTTGTCACCATAAGCGAGTTGCAAGGCAGAATATCCATCATTCTCCTCGGTTTTTACCTGAGTTACTACACAGGGTCCGGCTTCGATTACAGTGCATGGAATATTTTTTCCATCGACACCGAAAACTGAAGTCATTCCTACTTTCTTTCCTATTAAACCAGCCATTTAAAAATTTGACTTTAAAATTAAACTTTGATTTCTACCTCTACACCACTAGGTAATTCCAATTTCATTAAAGAATCAATGGTTTTTGGTGTTGTACTGTATATATCCATTAATCTTTTAAAAGAACACAGTTGGAATTGCTCTCTAGCTTTTTTATTCACAAAAGGGGATTTATTAACTGTAAATATCCTCTTTTTTGTCGGCAGAGGAATTGGGCCACTTACTACTGCACCGGTGGACTTCACAGTTTTTACAATTTTCTCTGCACTTTTGTCCACCAAATTGTGATCGTAAGATTTTAGCTTTATTCTAATTTTCTGACTCATTATACAATAGTTTAAACTAACTCAATTTTACCTTTTGCTTTTTCAATAATATCTTTGGCAATTTCTTTTGGAACTTGTTCATAATGTGAAAATTCCATGGTTGATGTAGCTCTGCCTGATGTGATAGTACGTAAAACAGTAACATAACCAAACTTCTCTGACAATGGAACTTTCGCTCGAATAACTTTTGCGCTACCTTTATTTTCCATTCCTTCTACATTACCCCTTCTCTTATTAAAATCTGCGATTACATCTCCCATATATTCTTCAGGGGTTACCACTTCAGCAGTCATAATAGGTTCAAGCAGGATGGGTTTTGCTTTAACACATGCTTCTTTAAACGACATCCGTGCAACAGTTTCAAATGCAAGTTGATCAGAATCAACATCATGATATGAACCATCATAAAGAACTACTTTCAAATTATCTAAGGGATACCCAGCTAAAACACCATTGTTCATAGCTTCTTTAAAACCTTTCTCCACAGAAGGAATATACTCTTTTGGTATATTACCTCCTTTGATCTTATCTTCAAATTGTAAACCTTTTACATCGTCATCAGCAGGTCCAATTTTGATATTAACCTCTGCAAATTTTCCTCTACCACCTGTTTGTTTTTTGAAAACCTCATGATGATCAACCTCTTGAGTAATGGCTTCCTTATAATTGACCTGGGGAGCTCCCTGATTAGCATCAACTTTAAATTCACGCTTTAACCTATCAAGAATAACTTCCAAATGGAGTTCCCCCATGCCATTTATCACTGTCTGGCCAGTATCTTCATCTCCCTGGACTGTAAAAGTAGGATCTTCTTCTGCAAGTTTACCTAAAGCCATAGTAAGTTTATCATAATCTTTCTGGGTTTTAGGTTCAACTGCAACACCTATTACAGGTTCCGGGAACTCAATTGATTCCAGAAGTACAGGTTTATTTGAATCACATAAGGTATCTCCTGTTCTTAAATCCTTAAACCCGACAGCAGCACATATATCGCCAGCTTCAATCTTATCTTTAGGTTTTTGTTTATTGGCGTGCATTTGATACAAACGATTCACGCGCTCCTTTTTACCTGTCCTTGGGTTAAATAAGGTCGATTTAGAAGTTAAAGTCCCTGAATAGACTCTCATAAATGCAAGTCGACCGACAAATGGGTCAGTTGCAATTTTAAAAACCAATGCTGAGGTTGGCTCATTGGCATCGGGTTTTCTTTGAACTTCTTCTTCTGTATTGGGATGTTTTCCGATTACTGCACTAATATCCAGCGGACTAGGTAATAAAGATATAATTGTATTAAGTAGACGTTGAACACCTTTATTTTTAAATGCAGATCCGCATAAAACCGGAACAATACTCATGTCAATAGTAGCTCTGCGGATTGCATCCATCATTTCGTCTGTCGTAATCGATTCTGGATCTTCGAAATATTTTTCCAGTAGTTCATCATCATATTCCGCAACGGCCTCGATCAATTCACCACGGTATTTAGCGGCTTCCTCTTTCAGCTCCTCAGGTATATCAATGAATTTATAATTTGTTCCTAAATCTTTATCGTCCACCCATACGATACCTTTGTTCTCTATCAAATCAATTACTCCTTCAAAACTATCAGCAGTTCCGATAGGAATTTGTAATGGAATGGGGTTTGCCTTAAGTTTGGTTTTTATCTGAGAAACAACCGAATAAAAATCTGCTCCCTGCCTATCCATTTTATTAATAAATGCAAGCTTAGGAACTCCATATTTATCGGCCTGATGCCAAACTGTTTCTGATTGGGGTTCTACACCTCCAACAGCACAAAACACTGCAATAGCACCATCCAAAACCCGTAACGAACGTTCTACTTCTACCGTAAAATCAACGTGTCCGGGTGTATCAATAATATTAATTTTGTAATCATTATCTTTATAATTCCAAAAGCAAGTCGTTGCCGCAGATGTAATGGTAATTCCTCTTTCCTGCTCTTGTTCCATCCAGTCCATCTGCGCATCACCATCATGCACTTCGCCTATTTTATGTGTAATACCAGTATAATACAAGATTCGCTCAGTGGTTGTTGTTTTACCAGCATCGATATGCGCCATAATTCCTATATTCCTGGTATACTTTAAATCTGAATTCATTCCTTTTTCACTCTCCTTTTATCCGTACTACAATATTATTATAAAATTTAAAATCTAAAATGAGCGAATGCCTTATTTGCATCAGCCATTCTATGTATTTCTTCCTTACGTTTATAAGCACCGCCTTCTTCATTATATGCAGCCATAACCTCAGCAGCTAATTTCTCTTTCATTCCTCTTCCACTTCTTTGGCGTGCATATTTAATCATATTCTTAATACTGATTGAGGTCTTACGACTAGGGTTGACTTCCTGGGGAACCTGAAAAGTTGCCCCTCCAATTCTCCTACTCTTAACCTCTACCTGAGGTGAAATATTTTCTAATGCCTTTTTCCATATATCAAGCGGGCTATTCTCATCATTCTTCATCTTCTCTCCTACGATATCTAACATGCCATAGAAAATATCGAATGCTTTCGATTTCTTACCATGAATCATCAAATCGTTAACAAAACGAGTAACCAACGTATCGTTGTATCTGGCATCCGGTAATCTTCCTTGTGTTTTTGTTTTAAACTTCCTCATTTTTCAGAATGCTTTTAATTACTTTTTAGGTTTTTTGGTTCCATACTTAGATCTTCCTTGTAATCTTCCCTCTACACCAGAAGTATCCAAAGTACCTCTAACTAAATGATAACGTACACCGGGCAAGTCCTTCACCCTTCCACCACGTATCAAAACGACTGAGTGCTCCTGGAGATTATGACCTTCGCCAGGGATATAAGCATTAACCTCTTTTCCGTTAGTTAATCGAACTCTGGCAATTTTACGCATTGCTGAGTTTGGTTTTTTAGGTGTTGTTGTATATACTCTTGTACAAACACCTCTTTTTTGAGGACATGAATCCAAAGCCGGAGCTTTTTTCTTTTTCTCTACTTCCTTCCGTCCTTTTCTAATTAATTGCTGTATTGTTGGCATATATCAGATTAATTTATTCCTTAGTTTCCAAAATCGGTTTGCAAAGGTATTTTTTTTTTTAGAAATACCCAATTATTTTTTACTTAATTCTCACTTCCACAACAAAAGCTTTCTAAAAAGCTTACGATCCCGTATTCTTGTTACATTATTTCTAAGCAGCAAGGCTAAATACGGAGCCGCAAAATTAAAATGTTTTTATTTAAATTAAAAATAATTGGACAAATTATTTAAGTATAAATTCCTCAATTTTACATTATTCCCTTTATATACTTAACTATTTCGAATAAAATAAATAACCCGTGAAGGATGTATGTATATAATAACTTCACGGGTTAATTTACAGAATATATTTTAGTCTACCTACTAATCATAATTTTCCAAGCCTTTATTTAAGAAATCAATAAATTCCTGTGTATCCAATTCATATCCCATTGGCTCAGTCAATTCTTCTCCTGAGGTGTCCAATAAAACATAATATGGTTGAGTATTTGAATTAAATTGAGTTATTTGTATATCTGCATTGACTTTACCAATCGTTTTTTTAGTTTTTCCATCATAATCTGACTGAACCCATTGCGATTCAGGTAACTTCTTTTTATCATCAATGTATAATGCGATCACTACATAGTCTTCATTAAGTATTTTTTGAACTTTTTGATTTGACCAGACTTTTGCCTGCATTTGTTTACAATTACTGCAGGAATGCCCGGTAAAGTAAACTAAAGCAGGTTTATCCAGTTCTTTTGCGCAATCCATACCCTGCTCATAATCAAAATAACCTTTTATATTATATGGTAAATGAAGAAAATCTGAATATTTTGCATCACCACACATAGTTTCAGAAGCACTTTCTGTTGTTGGAGCTGACGAAGCTAGCGTAAAATTTTGTTCAGATTGTGGTGGAAGTATACTGGAGAGCGGTGTCAAATGCGCTCCAAATAACCCAGGGACCAAGTAAATAGCAAAAGTAAAAGAAGCAATTGCTAATAACACCCTAAAAACGGGTACCTTTTTAAGTTCACTATCGTGAGCAAAACGAATCTTCCCTAACAAATAAAGTCCTAGCGTCATAAATATGGCTATCCAAATAGCTATGAATACATCACGGCTTAATAAATTCAAGTGATAATTTACTTCGATCTTTGACAAGAAATAGAATGAGAATGCCAGGATTATAAATGCCAGGACAACTTTTACGACATTCATCCATCCTCCGGATTTAGGCATATTCTTCAGCCAGCCGGGGAATATCGCCAGTAAAGTAAAAGGCAGTCCGAATCCAATACCAAACCCAAGCATTCCTATTGTAGGTTCAACAACACCTCCACTAGCAGCTTTAACGAGCAGACCACCAACTATAGGTCCGGTACATGAGAAAGAAACAATAACAAGTGTAAGCGCCATGAAAAAAGAGGCAAAGAAACCTCCTTTATCTACCTGTTTGTCGGCCTTATTAGCCAAGCCTGATGGTAAAACTATTTCAAACAAACCAAAAAAAGAAGCAGCAAATACCAGAAATAATAAGAAAAATATTAGGTTCGGAATCCAATGGGTACTAATTAAATTTGTAAAATCAGCTCCTGCGCTGGTTAATGAGACTATTACACCTACAAGTGTATACAAAATAACAATAGATAAGCCAAAGATCAATGCTTTAATTAAACCGGCAAGTTTGCTGGATTGTCCTTGCATAAAAAAAGTCACTGTCATAGGAATCATAGGATAAACGCAAGGAGTTAAAATTCCAACCAATCCCAATCCTAACGCCATAAAAAATAACCCAACAAGGGATTTTCTCTCAGTTGACTCAGTCGATATATTCTTATCATTCTCTACTGTACCTGCAACTTCTTGTTTAGATATATCTATAGTATCACTATCATTATCAACAATTTTCTTCTCTTCTGATTTAGTCTTTTCAGATTCTGATGCAACCTTCCCGGTTTTTCCCTTTACCTGAAACTCAAAATCCGGATTAAAATAGACACATTTATCTGCTTCACACACCTGATATTCGATATTTCCAGTAATATTAAAAGATTTATCTGTAAGCAGCTTTATTTTCTGAGTGAAAGTAGCATGATCGCTGAAATATTTAACATCCATCTCAAACAATTCATCGTACTCTTCTTTTGGGGCTGGGCTTTCGGAAGTCTCTCCAACTAATTCAAAATTATCAGATTCATCAAACTGGAAATTTGTTCGCACCGGGCCACCTTCATCAAAATTTTGTGCATAAAGATGCCAATTCCCATTAATATCTGCTTCAAATATCAGTTCGGCAGTGTTATCCCCGGTCTTTTTTACAGAATAATCCCAACTCACCGGATCAACAACCTGAGAAAACAATGATATTGAGATACTTATGAAAAACAAAAAAGTAAGTAAGCGCTTCATAATCTACTAATTTTAGTTCGTGGCAAAATTATAATTAAAAAGGAAAACAAATAAATATAAATATATGTTTAAAGATTGATATTTATCAGCAAAAAAATTTTAATAAAGCTAAATAGAAAGAAAGCTAGTTCTCTATCTCTTCATGATGGATGGTAAAAAACTTGTACTGCAGGAGATCATAAGCGTCCGAACTTTTTATCTTTAGGTAGGATTTATATTTAAATATCCATTTAAGCTGACGCGAAATTAAACCCTGTTTAAGGTATCCTGAAATATAAGGGTGGGTTTTAATTAATAGTCTTCTGTACCCAGCTTCTTTGACAAGGTATTTCAATTGATTCTCAATTTCATCGATCAGGAGCACAGATGGCCTAATTTCCCCGGAACCTTTACAAGTAGGACATTTCTCTACAGTCTGGATATTCATTTCCGGGCGGACACGCTGGCGCGTAATCTGCATTAAACCGAATTTTGTGAGAGGCAAAATATTATGTTTGGTTCTATCAACAGACATTTCTTCTTTCATCTTTTCATAAAGCCTCTGTTTATTTTCATTGGTGTTCATATCAATGAAATCCACAACGATAATACCACCCATATCCCTTAACCGTAATTGGCGTGCGATTTCTTTTGCAGCAGCTAAATTCACTTCAAGGGCGTTTGTCTCCTGATCTTTCCCCAGTTTCGAGCGATTGCCACTATTTACATCAATGGCATGAAGAGCTTCGGTATGTTCAATAATTAAATAGGCTCCATTCTTAAAAGAAACCGTACGTCCAAAAAGCGCCTTAATTTGTTTTGAAACACCAAATTGATCAAAAATAGGATTAGGTCCATCATATAATTTTACTATACTTTTCTTCTCTGGAGCAATAGTTTTTATATAATTTTTTATATCCTGATAAAATGTTCCATCGTTTACATAAATATTAGAAAATGATCCGTTTAACACATCTCTCAATAAAGCAGATGTACGATCTAATTCGCTCAGGATTAATTTTGGAACATTTTTTTCATCAATTTTTGCAAATGCAGACTCCCATTTTTTCACTAACCCTCTTAATTCCTCGTCAAGCACAGCAACCTTCTTACCTTCGGCGACAGTACGTATAATTATACCAAAATTCTTTGGTTTAATGCTTTTAATTAGACGCTTAAGCCTTTTCTTCTCATCAGTAGATTCTATCTTTTGGGAAATAGAAATTTTATCCGAAAAAGGAATTAAAACCAGATTCCTTCCTGCGATAGAAATTTCAGAACTTAACCTTGGGCCTTTAGTTGATATGGGTTCCTTTGCAATCTGGACGACAATTTTCTGGCCGGTAGTTAAAACATCAGTAATCTTGCCGTTTTTATTGATATCGGGCTCCAATTTCATTTTTTGAAGCGAAGGGACCTTATTTTTACGTTGGATGGAGCTTTTCAGGAACTTATTCAAAGACTGAAACTGGGGGCCTAAATCCAGGTAATGCAAGAAAGCATCCCTTGAATAGCCAACATCCACAAATGCAGCATTTAATCCTGGAATCACGCGTTTAACACGTCCAAGATATATATCTCCTACTGCAAATTTAGGATTTCGTTTCTCTTTATTGAGTTCAACTAGTTGTTTGTCCTCCAGTAATCCAATAACGATTTCCTGCGGAGTAACATCTATAACTAATTCTACAACCACAACGCCTCTTCCTGATTTTAATTACTACCTGAAAAATTTAAACCTAAAGAAGTATAACCTCAATAGGTTTAAATTTCAAAATAACATTCAACATCTTTAGATTAAAAAATGTTTACTTTTTCTTTTTATGTCTGTTCTTCCTCAAACGCTTTTTACGTTTGTGAGTTGACATCTTGTGCCTTTTCCTCTTCTTTCCGCTTGGCATAAGCAAACTCCTTTATTTGGTTAAGTAATTAATATTCAATGAAATCAAAGAAAATTAATCTACTCAACGTTATTTTTAACTTTATTTACAAATTTCTTAGAAGGCCTGAAGGAGGGGATGTAATGTTCAGGAATCACAATTGTTGTGTTTTTGGAAATATTACGTGCCTTCTTCTCCGCACGCTTTTTAACAATAAAACTTCCAAAACCTCTTAAATAAACATTCTGATTACTAACCAAAGACTCCTTTACAGATTCCATGAACGCTTCAACTGTTTTCTGAACAGTTACTTTTTCAATTCCGGTCTTTTTGGAAATTTCGTTTACGATATCTGCTTTTGTCATGTTTCAAAAAATTTAATTATCAATATTTTACAATTCAAAATAATAAGTTGGTCTGCAAATATAAAGTAATTATTTTTATTAGAGAAATAGATTTAAGTTAAATTTGCATAGTTTCAAATTTTAATCAGCTCTATATCAATAATAATGATTATTAGCACTTCTTTAATCAACTGGTACAAAATTCACCAAAGGTCGCTTCCCTGGAGAACCACAACTGATCCTTATAAGATTTGGGTTTCTGAAATAATATTACAACAAACGCGGGTAGAGCAAGGGATAGCATATTATTATCAATTTATAAAAAAATTTCCTGATATATATACATTAGGAAATGCAAAAATTGACGAAGTTTTAAAACAATGGCAAGGGCTTGGATATTACAATAGAGCTAAAAACATGCATCACACAGCAAACCAAATTATTAACATCCATAATGGTAAAATGCCAGATAATTATTCAGACCTAATTAAATTAAAAGGAATTGGACCATATACTGCTGCAGCCATTGCTTCTTTTGCCTATAATGAACCTGTAGCTGTTGTAGATGGAAACGTAAAAAGGGTATTGGCAAGGCTATTTGGCATTAATAAGCCGGTTAATTCAAATTCCGGAGAAAAATACATACAAAATCTGGCAAATAGCATATTAAATAAAGATTTACCCGGTATACATAACCAGGCACTAATAGAATTCGGTGCAATTCAATGTAAACCTAGAAATCCACATTGCCAACAGTGTCCTCTTTCGGAAATCTGCGAAGCTTACAACACTGAACAAGTCGCAAAACTTCCTGTAAAAAAAATTGCGAAAAAGAAAAGAGAAAGACACTTCTATTACCTTGTTATTCACTTAGATAATCAATACACATACATAAGAAAACGAACAGAAAAAGATGTTTGGAATTCGTTGTATGAATTTCCTCTGATAGAACGAAATACCAAAATAAAACCAGAAAAAATCACACAAACAAAAGAGTGGAAAAATTTTTTCAATAACTCTGCACCTGAAATAATAGATATATCAGAAGAGTATAAACACATTCTTTCACATCAGAATATTTATGCAACATTTATAGATTTAAAATTACCATTTCAGAACAATTTTCTGAAAAACAATTTTCTGAAAATTAAAAAGAAAAATTTAGACCAATTTGCAGTATCACGGCTTATCGAAAAGTATTTAGAGCGAAGGGAATGGGATTAATTTATTCAAAAAATTTGTATATAAGCAAAAATTTGTAATTTTACGTAATTATTTATTAACCTTAAAAATTAAAATTATGGGTATAAGCAGAGGAGTAAACAAAGTTATTCTAATTGGAAATGTTGGAAAAGATCCTGAAGTAAAACATTTGGAAAACGGTACGACGCTGGCCAAGTTTTCCCTTGCCACAACAGAAGTGTATAAAAAAGACAATGAAAAGCGTTCCACAACTGAATGGCATAATATTGTAGCATTCAGAAACCTTGGAGACATAGTTAAAAATTATGTAAAAAAGGGCGATGCGTTATATATTGAAGGAAAAATCCAAACAAGGTCATGGGAAGACAAAGACGGTAACCGGAAATATATAACTGAAATTCTTTGTAATAATATACAAATGCTAGGTGGCGGAAAAAGTGATGACTCTGCTGCTTATTCAGAACCAGAGGCTTCACAGACTTCAAAAGCTGAAAGTTCTAATACAGTTCCAGACGAAGGAGATGATTTACCCTTCTAATTACGAATTAAAATTTTAAAATAAAAATTGGATACAACCGAACCAATCTTATCTTACTTACAAACAATATCGATCATTAGTTTTGATGCATTTGACCAAAATGCAATTATATTGTCATTAGTAAGTTTTCTATTACTTGTCATCCTCGCTCTGGTATCCGGAGCCGAGGATGCTTTTTTTGCCATTGTTCCTGCCAAAATCAGAGAATTAAAGAAAGACAGGGACAATAAAAATGACACACTCATTAAATTACTAGAGAATCCGCAAAATTTAAAAGCTACAATTTTTATTATAAAAAATTTCTTCTTTGTAGCTATCTTTATTTCCATCATCTATCTTATTGACAGTCTTTTATTGACAAAAAAATTTAATGTAAGCACAATTATTCTGATAATAGGATCCATTTTCTTTCTTACGTTCCTATTCAAAGATATTATTCCCAAAGGTTTTGTCAGAAAAAATAAGTTTGAACATGCGCGCATGATGGCAAAACCCTTCTATTTCTTTCATCGTATATTTTTACCTTTTAGTAATTTTCTTGTAAACTCCACCACAATAATTACAAAAAAGCTCCTTAAAAGAAGAAAAATTACGATTGATGAACTTTCAGATGCTCTTAACCTTACTTCAAAAGAAATAAAAGAAGATGATAATATTTTAAGAGGTATTATAAAATTTGGCAACATCACAGCTAAAGAGATAATGAAATCAAGAGTTGATGTTTTTGCTGTAGATATTAATACTGAATTTGATAATCTCATGAGAATCATTATCGATTCAGGACATTCACGAATACCCGTTTACGAGGGCAGTTTTGACGATGTCAAAGGAATTCTTTATGTAAAGGATTTGTTGCCATACATGATGAATAATGAAAATTTCAGATGGCAGGATTTAATCAGATCCACCTATTTTGTCCCGGAAACCAAAAAGATAAATGACCTGCTAAAAGAATTTCAATATAATAAAATTCACATCGCCATTGTTATTGATGAATATGGAGGAACTTATGGAATTGTAACTCTTGAAGATATCCTGGAAGAAATTGTAGGGGAAATCACAGATGAATCAGACAACGATGAAATTTTCTATTCCAAAGAAAGCAATAACACTTATGTTTTCGAAGGGAAAACTTTACTTAATGACTTCTATAAAATATTAAATTTAAACGATGACTATTTTGATGATATAAAAAGAGATGCAGATACTATTGCAGGTATTATTCTTGAAATAAAAGGAGAAATACCCAGAAAAAATGAAGTTATAAGATATAAAGACCTTGCTTTCAAAATTGAATCATCTGACAAACGAAGAATAAAAAAGGTAAAAGTAATCATTGAATAGACAGCCATGTTGAAATATAAATACTTAATATATATTGGGGTTATTTTATTTTTCATTGCTTCATGCAACAATGAAAACCAAAGCACTCCCAAACCACGGGGTTATTTTAGGATAGATTTACCTAAAAAAGATTATCAGGAATTACAGTTAAATTGTCCATATTCATTTGAATATCCAAAATACTCGGAGATAATTCAAGATCCCGGAAAAGAAGGGAATCCTTGCTGGTTAAACATACATATTCCCAGATTAAAGGGAGATATTCACATTAGTTACAAAAAAGTCGAAAATAACATAAAAAAATATATTGAAGATTCAAGGGAACTGGCCTATAAGCACACTCTGAAGGCTGAAGCAATTAAAGAAGAAATGCACGAAGCACCAGAAAGAAATGTTTATGGTGTGTTATACAAAATAAAAGGGGATGTTGCGTCTCCGATGCAATTTTTTGTTACAGACAGTACTAAACACTTTCTACGTGGATCATTATATTTCAGGACAGAACCAAATAAAGACTCATTAGCGCCTATTATCAAGTTTGTAGAAGAAGATATTAAGCACCTTATAGAAACGCTGGATTGGAATAAAAAATAATATTATGGGGCTTATTATCGACAAAATGGTCAATAATCACTGTCGGTTAGGAGTTTGGGAGATAAAAGAAAGTTACAATGAATTATTTTCTAAACTTGACTTAAACAGGGAAGAAATTGATACACTTGAAAGCTTTAAAAATCACAAAAGAAAGCTTGAATGGCTAAGTGTAAGAGTGCTCATAAATACCTTGACACAAAAAAACAATCACATAGTTTACAATGGAAACAGGAAGCCTTTCCTTGCCGACAAATCATATCACATAAGCATTTCGCACTCCGACCATTATGTCACAGTAATAATTTCAACCCAAAGTAGCGTTGGTATTGATATTGAAAAAATTCAACCGAAAATAACTCATATTGCAGAAAAGTTCATAAACAAAACAGAGTTTCAACACATTGATTCCAGAAATAAAATCTATCATCTATATCTATATTGGTGTGCTAAAGAAGCTTTGTATAAAATGTTTGATAAAAAAGACATAAGTTTTAAAAGCAACATATTCATAGATCCTTTTAATCCAGAAGATGAAGGAACTCTAACAGGAAAAGTAATAACGCAGGAAATCAACGAAAAAATCCGGCTAAATTATTTTCATATTAATAATTACTCCATTGTATGGGGATATAAAGATTGAAAAATGATTGATAAAGGACTTCATCAAATAAACACCAATGACAAAAAATTCGGTCTATTGATTGATCCGGAAAATTATAACAATAATCAATTAGCAAAAACAATCCAGGAAGCCAATAAAGCAGGTGTAGATTATATATTTCTTGGGGGGAGCTTATTAAGCAAATCCATTGAACCCTCAGCCAGAATAATCAAAGAAAATACTTTACTTCCTTTGATTCTTTTTCCGGGAAATTTAATGCAAATTTCAGATAAGGCAGATGGTATTTTACTCCTTTCTTTAATTTCCGGCCGAAATCCGGACCTTCTTATTGGAAATCATGTTTTAGCTGCAAAACGGTTAAAAGAAAGTAAGCTTGAAATTATTCCAACAAGTTATATTTTAATTGAAGGTGGAAGCACTTCGGCAGTAGAATATATAAGCAACACAAAACCTATTCCTCAAGAACAGACGGATATAATAGTATCCACAGCAATAGCAGGTGAATTATCAGGACATAAAATGATTTACCTGGAATCCGGAAGTGGAGCTTCTAATTCTATAAATTCTAAAGCAATTAATGAAGTTAAAAATCATATTTCAATTCCTCTTATTGTAGGAGGAGGATTAAAAAAACCAACTGATATCAAAAGAGTTAGCAAAGCAGGGGCAAATATTGTAATCGTTGGTAACGCTATTGAAGAAAATCCTGAAAAATTAAATTTAATGGTTGAAGCACTAAAAAAATAGTTTTTTTTGTAACTAAATTTTATTAATTTGGTAAAAAATAAAATAAACAATTAAACTTTTCCGTTAAAATTACATCAAACTATATAGTTTAAATCACTAAAAATTTAATAAATATGAGTGCTTCATACTGGGACGAAAAATGGGCTCCTGTCAAATTTGATAACATTTCTGAAGATGAGAAATATGAAGTTTCGAATTATGGCAGGATAAAAAGTTACAAGGTTAATAAGGAAGAAGGAAACATTATTAAGGGGGCCACCTTAAAAGGTTATAAAGTATTAAACATTAAGTTAAATAATGGCAAAAGGACGACAAAATACGTTCATAAACTTGTTGCTGAATACTTTATACCAAAAGAAAGCGAGTTACAAGAACATGTGATCCATTTAGATTTTGATAAACAAAACAATTATTATAAAAATCTGAGATGGGTAACTAAAGACACAATGTTTGAACATCAGAAGATTAATCCCAATTACAAACGGGGCACAATCAACTATTCAAAGTTATCAGAAACGGATGTCATTCGTCTGAAGAAAAAGCTAAAACGTGGTAAAAATAAACTCTACAAACTAGCCAAAGAATTTGGCATAACCCATACTCAACTTAACAGAATACGCTCAGGAGAAAACTGGGGCCATATTAAAATTGATTAAGGGCAAATAATTAAGACATTTCCACTTCCGTTGGTTCCTCAAAAAGGGACTTCACGGGAGTGGTTTTTATTTTATACCTCCCGGCACATTTACTAGCATTCTGAATTCGATCATTTAATTACTTTAATGATTTTCTTCAATAGAGAAAAAAAGAATAAATGTAAAATG
>CAYFRV010000002.1:33673-40363 GCA_964345495.1 uncultured Bacteroidales bacterium
TTTCAGTCCTTAATTTAGATATCAATAATTTTATCACCTCGTTTTTGGATAATTTTGATTGATTCCGGTGTAATAAATCAGCGCAAAACCCTGTAATAAACTAAAAAATAAAATTTCAAGTTTTCCGAAATGTGCCTGAGTAGTTATCAAAAAAAAGAACCCTCGCTGAGCAAGGGTTCTTTTTTATATATGTTGAAATGGTTCAGCATTACATCATACCTGGCATGCCGCCACCCATTCCGGCAGCACCAGCTCCGGCGCCGCCGCCCTGGTCGTCTTCATCTTCTTCATCTACCATCACACATTCGGTAGTCAGGAACATACCAGCAATAGAAGCTGCATTTTCAATAGCAATTCTGGTTACTTTCTTCGGATCAATTACTCCTGCTTCAAATAGATTTTCGTATTTTCCTTCACGTGCATTATATCCATAATCGCCGTCTTTCTCCTTAACTGCATTAACAACGATTGATCCCTCATCACCTGAGTTTTCAGCAATTTGTCTCAACGGTTCTTCAATTGCACGCTTAACAATAGCGATTCCGGTTGTTTGATCCTCGTTGTCTCCTTCTACATTTTCAAGAGCCTTAATAGCTCTGATGTATGAAACACCACCACCAGGAACAATACCTTCTTCAACTGCAGCGCGTGTTGCACTAAGAGCGTCATCAACACGGTCTTTCTTCTCTTTCATTTCTACTTCACTAGCCGCGCCAATATAAAGAACAGCAACACCTCCAGCTAATTTAGCAAGACGTTCCTGAAGCTTTTCTTTATCATAATCGGAAGTAGTATTATCGATTTGTTTTTTAATCTGATTAACTCTTGCATCGATGTTCTTCTTATCGCCATTACCATGCACGATAGTTGTATTTTCTTTATCGATTGAAATTTTTTCTGCTGTTCCAAGCATTTCAAGAGTTGCACTTTCAAGAGATAAGCCTTTATCTTCAGTAATAACTGTACCGCCAGTTAAAACTGCAATATCTTCAAGCATTTCTTTTCTTCTGTCGCCAAAGCCAGGAGCTTTTACTGCTGCAACTTTAAGTGAACCTCTCATCTTATTCACTACAAGTGTTGCAAGAGCCTCTCCTTCAATGTCTTCACCAATAATTAAGAGTGGTTTTCCACTTTGAGCTGTGGACTCCAGAATTGGCATGAGGTCCTTCATTACTGATATTTTCTTATCTGTAATGAGGATATAAGGATTCTCCATTACTGCTTCCATCTTTTCACTATCAGTGATGAAATATGGAGAGATGTAACCACGGTCAAACTGCATACCCTCAACAACGTCTACATAAGTTTCTGTGCCTTTAGCCTCTTCAACAGTAATAACACCTTCATGGCCGGCTTTTGACATTGCATAAGAAAGCATTACGCCAAGCTCCATCTCATTATTTGCAGAAATAGAACCAACCTGAGCTATTTCATCCTCGGCGATAATTTCTTTTAAAATTTTATTTTTTTCATCAAAACTTAATTCTTTCTTCTCTTTGTTAGCTTCAGGTTTTTCGAAGATAGCTTTTGCTTTTTCAGTAACGGAACTGTACTGTATGCTCTTTGTCTGGGAATTAAGGTTATCAATTACAATATCAACAGCTTTATCAATACCCCGTTTTAGGTCCATAGGATTGGCTCCGGATGTAACGTTTTTTAAACCAACGTTTGCCATTGATTCAGCCAGGAGCGTAGCAGTAGTTGTACCATCACCTGCATCATCGGCAGTTTTTGATGCTACCTCTTTGACCATTTGCGCACCTACATTTTCATATTTATCAGAGAACTCAATTTCTTTAGTAACAGTAACACCGTCTTTGGTGATCTGAGGTGCACCATATTTTTTCTCAATTACAACATTTCTGCCTTTTGGGCCAAGTGTAACCTTAACTGCACTTGCCAGCTTATTGATGCCTTTTTTAAGGGCATCTCTTGCTTCAATATCAAATTTTAATTCTTTAGCCATTTTTTATCGTTTTTTAGTTATTAATATTTTTACTCTTTTAATAAGATATCATCTTCACGCATGATTAAATAATCTTTGTCATCAATAGTAATTTCCGTTCCTGCAAATTTTCCGTAGATAACATGATCGCCTTCTTTTACTGACATAGGTTCGTCTTTTTTGCCTTCACCTACAGCAACAACAACTCCTTTTTGAGGTTTTTCCTTTGCAGAATCGGGGATAATTATACCGCTGGCAGTTTTTTCTTCAGCCTCTTTAGGCTCTACCAGTACTCTGTCTTTTAGTGGTTTATGCTTCATTTGTTTAAGAATTTAAGGGTTAAACTTTAAAATTTTGTTTTTTCATCATCATATACTATGCCAAACCTTGAAATACCATATCTTTCCCTACTTTTGTCAGAAAGATGAGATTTCATGTCAGGTCTCATTTCGTAACTACAACTGATTGTAAAAGCAATCTTATTGCTTGTCAATAAAAAAAGGTGTCAGCCTGTACTGTGACAAACTGACACCTTTTAATGAATTCTTTTCTTTAATTCTAATCTTCTGGTTGCTCCGGTTGAGATAAATCCCTTTGCTCGTTATCAGCCGGCTGTTCCGGTTGTGACGTTGGAAAAGTCGGTTGCTGTGTAGGATCTACAGCGTTATCAATCTTTTCTTCGATTTTTGATTTTTCTTCTGTGGTCTTTCTGGGGATTGTCATACTTGCCACAAGACTCAAAACCAATAACCCAACCGCCAGAGACCAGGTTGCTTTTTCCAGAAAATCGGCTGTTTTTCGAACACCCATAACCTGATTTGAACCGGAAAAATTTGACGCAAGTCCGCCTCCTTTTGAGTTCTGAACTAATACGATCAGTACCATCAGGATGGCTACGATAATAATCAAAACTGAAACTAAATAATACATATTCCTTAAATTTTATTGTTCACTGTTTAATTGTTTAACTCGTTCAATTTGTTGTGCAAAATAATCACTTTTTTCTGGATATTTCAAACTTAATTTTTGATATGCTTCAATAGCTTTTTTAAAATAACCCTGTTTCACGTAAAGAAGTGCAAGTTTTTCTGTCAGAAGTTCTTCTCGTTCCTGAACACTGTTTTCTGAAATATCCCTGCTGTCTTCCTCTTTCGGTTCAATTCTTTCTATTTCCGGGTTCTTTTCAAGAAACTGATCTATGAGATCTTTATTTTGCTTATTTTCAGGCGAATAAACACTTTCCGGAAAATACTGATCTGCCGCATATTTCTTTTCGGCGACTTCTTTTGGTCTTTTGTTTCCCGATTTTAAGGACTCATCTAATTCTAACATTTCATCTGAATCGGTCTTCCCTGTATCTTTTTTATCTATCTCGTTTACATCCGTATTTTCGTCTTCTTTAGGAATATTCTTTGAAACTCTCTCTGTCAGTTCATCAGCCTTATCAAGAATAAAAAAATCGGTCATTTCTTCATTATTTTCCTGGTTGTTAGCCTCAGCCTCATTTGCTTGCTGAGTAAGCGTTCTTGCGATACGGCTCCTTAAATATTCAGTAGAAAATTCCTTTTTTTCCTTCGGTAATAGTTTTTTGTTGCTTTTTTTCTTTTCATTATCAGTACTATCCGCATTTTTTTCTTCTATCTTTTTATCATCGGTAGTTTGTTTTGCTACTTCATCTTCTGGCTTTTCTGTCTTTGTCGGATCTGAATCAGGTTTAATACCTTCAAAATATGATGCTGAATATGACTCTATTATATTTAAATGCTGAAATAATCGCTCCCGATCTTTTATATAAACTGAATAATGTTCAAGATATTCCTTAAATCGTGGATCATTAATATTTTTCAAATTTAAGACAAACAACAAATAAGCTGTCTGAAAAAAAGGATATTTTTTTATTATCCCTGACAATTCAGCCATACTATAATCGTTGAGTGCCGATGGATTCTCCAAATATTTAATTATCTCCTGCTTCAACATTGTTTTTACCAGTTAACCACGGCTTTATTAAAAATATCCTGAACAAGTTTTTCTGTTATATCCTCAACCAATTGATCCTCTACATCAGATAAGTTTTGTGATGCATCAAAATCTTCATATTGACTGAATTCAGTTTCATAACTTTTATCCGGATATTTATTATTCGTAAATTTTATTTGCGTTGTTATTGTTAATCGCGTTTTAGTGGCTCTTTCGTCTTGTCCACCAACTGCCTGTGGCTTTGTAGAATAACCCGTTATTTCACCGGAAAATTCTAAATCCCCGCGACTATCTACAAATTTTAAAGAAGTTTGAGATTGAAATTTATCTTTTATTTCATTTGTAAACATCTGCCCCATACCTGAGGGTCCACTAGGAGCACGATTGGGAATATTGTCAATTGATATGGTTTTCACATCAGGCTCAATACTTGCACCTCCCATTGAATAATTAACAGTACATCCTGCGACTGCAGTTATAAATAAAACAAAAACTATGATATAATATTTTTTACTCATGAATATTCTTTATTTTTCTGTTAACCTAAATCATATTCTTTAATTTTCCTGTACAATGTTCTTTCCGAAATACCCAAATCTTTCGCAGCAAGTTTTCGTTTGCCGCCATGTTTCTCCAACGCCTTTTTTATTAACTCTATTTCCTTTTGTTCAAGCGAAAGTGACTCATCAATATATTCCTCTGTATCTTCAATATGTTCTTCAGCCCTTGGATTATGAACTGATTCCGTTGTTTCTTCGGGTTCAGAAGCTTTTCTTTGCTCAAAATAAACATTATCCCGCACTTCAGGGATATCCTCAGTCCTGTGGCTCAAAGTTTTTAACAAACTTTTGTTATCTTTCTGCACCTGATCTACATCTGCACCCTTCTCAATAATCTCATGAACAAGTTTCTTGAGGTTGTTCATGTCGTTTTTCATATCAAATAATATTCTGTAAAGTATTTCCCTCTCAGAACTGAAAGTTCGTTCATCTACAGCACCATGCTTATAAACCGCGGGTAATTTATCCCTGTTATAATCGGGTAAATATTTTTTTAATCTCTCCGCGGAAATAGTTCTGTCTTGTTCGATTACAGACAACTGCTCTGTTATATTTTTCAGTTGCCGCACATTTCCCGGCCATCTGTAATTAAGCAACATCTCTTTTGCATCCTCAGTAAGTTTTATCGGCGGCATCCGGTAATGTTCGGCAAAATCTGTGGCAAATTTCTTGAATAACAACAGGATATCATCGCCGCGTTCACGGAGAGGCGGAATTTCGATCGGCACTGTGTTAAGACGGTAATAAAGGTCTTCCCGAAATTTATCTTCATCTATTGCTTTCAGAATATCTACATTGGATGCAGCAATAACCCGCACATCCGTTTTTAATACTTTAGAAGAACCAACTTTAAAAAACTCACCGGTCTCTAACACTCTTAAAAGCCTTACCTGAGTAAAAAGAGGTAATTCTGCTACTTCATCCAAAAAAATTGTTCCATTATCGGCTACTTCAAAATAGCCTTTTCGGCTTTCATACGCACCTGTAAAAGAGCCCTTTTCGTGGCCAAACAATTCAGAATCAATAGTTCCTTCCGGAATTGCCCCACAGTTAACAGGGATATATTTGCCATGCTTTCTGGAACTGAACTGATGAATTATCTGTGGAAAAACTTCCTTTCCGGTTCCACTTTCCCCTGTTATCAAGACAGACAAATCTGTGGGTGCAACTTGTCTGGCCGTATCTATTGCTCGATTTAGCTGATGTGAATTTCCTATTATACCGAAACGCTGCTTAATCGTCTGTAGCTCCATTCAAAAGAATTTAAAATTCCAAATTCAATTTAGTAATAACTGACAAAATTACAATTTTATTTCTTTTTTTCTTAATTTTAACACCCTTTTATTAAACGAATTATAAAATACAATATTACACTGTCATTACGTCATAAAAAATGAAAATAATGAAACCCTCATACACTAATTGCAGACAAAAGGAGATGAATAAATCCTGCCTGCCGCTCAGGCAGGTGTGCCGTATCTGACAGGCAGGAGGGTTCCACCATGGTATTAAAATCTTAAAATGTCGATTTTGAACAAACTTATTAATGAAAATCAAACTTTTAAAAAACGATATACTAATGAAATTTGCAGCTATCATACCAGCAAGATATGGGTCGACACGCTTCCCCGGAAAACCTTTGGCGAAGATTAAAGGCATATCGATGATTGAGCGTGTTTATAATCAGACATTGAAAGCATTGGATCATGTTTATGTAGCAACAGATGATGAACGAATTGAAAAAGAAGTGAAAAGATTTGGCGGCAACTGCATCATGACAAAACCCAACCACGAAAGCGGCACAGACCGTTTAGCAGAGGCTGTTCAACTAATCGAAAAAAATAATGAAGAGCATTATGATGTGATAATCAATGTGCAGGGTGATGAACCTTTCATTCATCCTGAACAAATCAAGGAATTATGTGCCTGTTTTGACGAAGAAAGTACAGAAATTGCAACACTTGCCAAATACATTGCAGATAATAATGAAATTTTCAATCCCAATCTTCCCAAACTTATCACAAACTACAACAGCGAAGCAATCTACTTTAGCCGCTCTCCTATCCCATATATTCGTGGGGAAGAAGAATCCAAATGGGGTGAAAAGCACTCGTTTAAAAAACATTTGGGAATGTACGGATATCGGACGGAAATATTAAAAACACTTACTAAACTGGCTCCATCCGCTTTGGAACAGGCAGAATC
>CAYFRV010000003.1:0-36843 GCA_964345495.1 uncultured Bacteroidales bacterium
ATTATTGATATCTAAATTAAGACCTAAAAGATCATCTGATTGGTCAAATACGAATCCCTTAAAATAATTTACTCATCCTTTACATGCCGAATATTACCGCTGCCACTGCCGACTGCCTTCTGCTTACTTATTGGCAAATTGATGATCATTTTAAAATTTACCTCTACTTCTGAATTTGCCTAGAAATCAATTTCAATATTGCGTCTTTACTTCACGAAATCTACATGATAAAGTTTGCTCCAACGTTTTCCCGTTAAAAATATACGGTCATTCTCCTTATCGTAGGCGATTCCATTTAAAACCTTGTCTCTGTGGTTCTTGTATTTATCAGGAACCAGATTGCTGCAGTCAATTCTCTCCAACACTTTTCCACTCTCAGGGTCAAAGCTTATGATATAGGATTCCTGCCAAACGTTAGCATACACTTTTCCGTTGATATACTCAAGTTCATTCAGATTATTAATAGACCCCTGATGATCATACACTTGTATTCTGTCTAACTCTGAGAACGTTTCCGGGTCAAGAAAGTAGATATTAGGTGAACCGTCGCTCATGATCAGCTTATCGCCATCGGTAGTCAAACCCCATCCCTGAGTGGGATACCTGACTTTACTGATTAGCTTAAATTTTTCCTTGTCGTATACAAAACCTGTTCTGGAAGTCCAGGTTAGCTGAATGATCTTATCTTTATAGGAAGTAATTCCTTCCCCAAAGTATTGATTTGGCAAACCATAAGCATTAATCAATTCTCCGGTCTCAAGTTTTACTTTCCGCAAAGACGACCTTCCACGCTGGCCTGTACCTTCATACAAAAAGCCGTCTTCGTAGAACAATCCCTGTGTATACGCGTCTTCACTATGTGGATAGGTTTTAACAATTTGCGCATTATATTTTTCCGGTTGAATATCCGATTTGAAATTAAGCGTCCGGTAATGGGTTTCTTTATGTCCATTATTTAGAAAAATATCTATCCTGAATTGATTTTCACCAACTGACAATTCATCTGTGGTAACCGTGGACTGTTGCTTTTGTTCTCCCAGTCGAACTTTCAGATTGTTTTCTGCATATACAAGAGCGGAATCGCTTTTCAATGAATCAGGATAAGAAAAAGAGATATTAACCTCATCGCCAATGGTGTATGTTTTATTATCTTTGGGTTCTGAAACATTGGTTACTTCTTTATACACCTCCTTTTTTTCAGAAGCCCCGTTCGCCTTATCTTGTCCTTTTTCTTTGGATTGCGAACATGAAAAAAGCACTAAATTGCTTATTATCAATATATTAATCAAACCACGAAAATTCATGTTTTATTTTTTTTTGCTGAATATATAACATTTAATGAATTGTTTACTTAGTTATCTTTTGCCAAAGATTTTCTTTAAAAAATTGCTCTTCCCGTCAGTTCCTTTTTTGAAATCCGGTTTTCCATAGATTTCAGGATGAAGAGCAGACCAAACTTCGCTCCATCCCGGGAAACCCCCAAGGTTTTTATCATCTATAAATAAATCCACGTCAATTTTACGGCTCATGGAAGGATCAAATTTTTCTTCCGGAAAACTCTTATTGACAGCATAAAACTCAATTCCGTTTTTACGGCAAAATTCCACAGCCTCTTCCAGGTATTCTCCCCAGCGATATGTCCATAAAATAAGCTGATGCCCATTCTTTTGTAACTGCAACAAAGTTTCAAAAGCAAATAATTTGGGTTTTCCAATTTTGGGGTAGCGATTCTCCACTATAGTCCCGTCAAAATCTACGGCTATCTTCATTTGGAAATCGTTTTTTTGAACCATAAAGGCATTTAAGTATCTTATAAGCTTATTTTAAAACCACTATCTTTTTCTTATCGGAATATATCATAACTACTTTTATCAATTACAAATATAATGATTTACCAGAAGCAATTGAAACGACAATGATTTTCAAAAAAGATTCTTTAATTCTATTTATTTCCTGCACTAAAGGCATATCGCAAAGTAAATATGTTAGAATATAAGGCCACCGATTGGTCTCCGATATCCGTCAGTGCGTAATCGATGGAAAGGCCTTCATAATGAAGTCCTATACCTAAATTAGGCTGAAAAGAAAGTTCTTCATTCCGATCAATGTTTTCGATCATTTGGAAGTTTCCTACTCCCATACGCAAATAGGCCAGTTCTCTGTACCTGAATTGCACACCAATATGTGGATCAACACTAAAAACTTCTGAAGAAATCAGTGAATGCCTCATTCCATCTGTAAAAACATCAGCATCGACTTCAATAAGGCCATGAAAATCTTTATAAATGTGAAAATGGCGGGCTGCTCCCAGTAGAACCTTCGGCATAGTGAGTTCAATATTGTTATCCGGAGCTTGGTTGAACAAGCTATCCTGCACTTCAATCTCCAATTCATCGTCATTAAAAGTCCATGCATTAAAAGTGGTAGTCGCATCCCGGAGAACAGCTCCAAAGCTCCATTGATTTTTATGATACTGAGCGCTAAGGTCGAAACCAAACCCATAAGCATTAGCAAACTTCCCTACATTCCGGTAAACTATTTTTGCATTCCCACCAATTTGCAATCCTTCAATGGCGGTTTTTTTAGCATAAGAGATCAAAAACGCATAGTCAGCAGCAGTAAAATAGCTAATCCTGTCATAATCAATGTTTCCCTCATTATCAATCAGCTCAGTAGTATTGGGAATATTATCAACTCCAAAACGAATCATTGAAGCTCCGATGCGTTGATTCGAATCTATCGCCATTACACCACCTAAATAATCATACTTTGCCACGCCGGCAAAATACTCAGCGTGCATTGCACCAATCTCAAAATCCTGTTCAATATTCAACATCCCGGAAGGATTCCAGTAGCCAGAAGTGACATCGCCGACATGAGCTACTGTTGAATTAGCCATACCAAGAGATTTTGCACCAACTCCTATTGAAAGGAATTCATTACTGTATTTAGCTGTTTGGGATAGAGAAACATAAGCAGAAAAACAAATCAACAGGCCAAATATCAATAATTTACGCATTTTTTCAATCAATCTCTGGTTTAATAATACGAAACTATGTAAATTAACTTATTTTTGTAGAAAATATTGCAAAAAATAAACATCAGCTTTGAGATACATTATTAGACATACACCCAATGGAATTTCTCTATTGAATTTACTTGCCGGAGCTACGGCTGTGGTATTTTCAATCAATGGAAATTTTTACATTGCAGGAATATTTATTTTAATTGCAGGATTGCTGGACTTTTTGGACGGACTTGTAGCTCGCCTTCTAAAGGCTTATACCCAAATTGGTAAAGACCTAGACTCTTTAGCCGACATTATCAGCTTTGGGTTTGCCCCTTCTATTATGCTGCATATTTACTTAAAAAAGATCTTGCTGCCAAACTATCTGACTGCCGACATACTATATATTCCTATTGAACAGATGCTTATCATCTTTTCACCATTTTTATTGCTGGTATTTGCAGCAATTCGTTTGGCCCGTTTTAACGTGATAAGCGAAACACAAAAAGATTTTACAGGCTTACCCACACCAGCCAGTGCAATATTCTTTGCATCAGCAATTTTAAGCTTTGGCACCTCCTGGTTCAATGAAATTTCAGTGTATGCATGGCACTGGGTAATTCTGATCATTGTATTCTCTTTTTTAATGATTATGCCTTTTCGAATGTTTTCACTAAAGTTTAAGCACTGGCGCTGGAAAGGCAATGAAAATCGATATGTTATTATTGGTATTTCGGCCATATTATTGGTAACATTGCAGTCATTAGGAATAAGTTTGGCAATTGTAGCCTATATTTTTCTTTCAGGTTTAATAAATGTGTTAGATATAAATCAGTAAAGCCATGAAATTCAAAGCAGAAATAAATGTAATGCCCTTAAAAAATCTTCTGGATCCTCAGGGAAAAACAGTTCAACACAGTATGGAAAACATTGGCTTGAATGAAGTTTCCAATGTGCGCATTGGAAAACATATTACCATGGAACTCGAAGCTGAGAGTAAAGAACAAGCCATGGAGCGTGTGAACGAAGCTTGTAATAAGATCCTTGCAAATCCGGTTATGGAAGGTTTTGAATACAAGGTGAAAGAAGCAGACGAAGAATAAAACCTCTATTCATCGCTAAATTCAGAAGTAGAGGCAAAAATTAGATTTAGCATCAGTTTTCTAATAAGCAGTAAGCTATTGGCTATTAGCTGTTGGCTTCTAGCACAAAAAATCGTACTCGTCTAAACAACTAAACTCCTAAACATCTAAACAATAGAACAATTGAATGACCATCGAATGACCAGTGAATTAAACCGTAAGGTTAAAAGTGGCAGCAGGGAGTGAATGGTAAATAACAAGACCGAATGTTAGAAAATTCTCTGCCAAAAGCTAAAGGCTAAAAGCAAAAGGCATAACTTGCAATAAGCAGCTAGAATATGAGGCATATAGAGGATAAATCATTAATTTTAAGATTACCCTGCTTCTGAATCTGTCCATAAAAAAACTGTCAATCAACGTTCTTATTGTCAGACTGTTTGTTCATAACATCAGCCTGTTTTTGAATGGATTCCTTATGAACTAATTGCAACAGCTCTTTAACAAAATCCTCAGATAGTCCTAATTTTGCGCCCTGTTTGACTCTTGACGAAATGATTTTTTCCCATCGCCTCAGCTGGAAAATAGTTACTTTATTTTTACTCTTAAACTCACCAATCTTTTCTACTGCAGACATCCTCTGTGCCAACAATTCAATAATCTGTTTGTCAATAGAATCAATTTGTTCCCTCAGGGATTCAAGAATACCCGAAAATTCCTTATCATTTGTTTCAATTTTACGGAACACAAGCTGATTAAGCAAATCCAGCAACTCTTCCGGGCTAAGCTGTTGCGCTACATCACTTAAAGCTTCGTCAGGTTTAATATGAGATTCTATCATCAACCCATTCATATTCAGATCAATTGCTTTTTGGCTGATTTCCCGGATATACTCACTGACACCGGATATATGGCTTGGATCACAGAAGATAGGTAAATTATTAAATTTCGTTTTCAGTTCAATCGGAATTTCCCATTTCGGAATATTTCGTAATTTGGTTGCTTCAAACGGATAAAATCCTCTGTGTACAGCTGCCAGTTTTCGAATTCCATTATTATAAAAACGCTCAAGAGCTCCTATCCACATCGCAATATCCGGATTTATAGGATTCTTAACCAAAACAGGAATATCCACCCCTTTTATAGATTCAGCCAATTCCTGCACAGAGAATGGATTGGAAACAGTTCGTGCACCCACCCAAAACAAGTCAATATCATATTGCATTGCCTTTTCAGCATGAGCAGGACTCGCCACCTCAACAGCTGTTTTAAAACCAAATTCTTCTTTTATTTGTTTAAGCCATTCCAGGCCTTTTTCGCCTATTCCTTCAAAAGTGCCCGGGCGGGTACGTGGCTTCCAAATTCCTGCGCGAAATAGATGAACTCTTCCGCTATTTTTCAACGCCCTGGCGGTTTTAAGCATCTGTGATTCTGACTCTGCAGAACAGGGCCCGCCAATAATTAAGAAATCACTGTTTATATCACTAAACCAATCGGATACAGAAAAAAGATCATTAAAATAGTCCATTAGTATGAATTAATTTTTTTGCTCATAACATTGAATATTAAAATCCACATTTTAATAAAAACCTATGGATACTTACAGATTTATATGATGTAAAAATAATTAAAATCTTATGGACGTAACCTGATTTTTATAACGACTTAACATCAAACAATTTAAAAAGTATAAACCCGAAATTTCACCATTAAATCTTTTTATATAAATTTGCCAGCTTAAAAAAAATAGCTATGGATACATTAATTTTTAATTTGCCTCTTATCGAATGGATTGGCTATATAGCATCCTTGCTGGTGCTTATATCTTTAATGCTTTCTTCAATTTTAAAACTCAGATTAGTTAATTTAATCGGCGCTGTTATATTCTCCTTTTACGGTTTTTTTATTGGTTCATTGCCGGTAGGAATAATGAATCTGGTCATTTCAATGGCCAATATATATTACCTGTATCACTTATATTCACACAAAGAAAGATTTGATATTATAGAGGTAAAATCAGACTCTGCCTACTTGCACAAATTTATAGACCACTATCATGAAGATATTCTGAAATTTTTCCCTGATTTTTCAAATCTGGAGAACTCAGATATCATATTACTGGTATTTCGCGACTTAAAACCGGCCGGCGCTTTTATTGGTGTATCAAAAGATGAAAAAGAACTGGAAATAAAACTGGATTATGTAACTCCGCAGTATCGCGACTGTAAGCTGGGAAGATACATATATACTAAATTTTCCGATTTCTTTAAAGACAAAGGATACAAATTATTAACGTGTCAAACAAACATTAAGACACACCAAAAGTATCTGAAAAAAATGGGATTTGCTTCAGAAGGGAAAAACACCTTTTCCTTTAAATTATAAGATAGTAAGGTGAATTCAGAAGTAGAGGTAAATTAGAAAATTGCCATCAATTTTCTAATAAGTAAGCATCAGGCAATCAATAGACTGCAGTGGCAGTAGCAGCAAGCAGCCGAAATATGCGACATATAAAGGATAAATAAATATTTTAAGGAATTCGCATTTGACCAATCAAACAATTTTTTAACCTCGTTTTTGGATAAACCTGAGTGATTTTAGTGCTTCAAATTATTGAACCACCATTAAATGAACTAATAATGAAAGATTTTATGTTCTTCTGAATGTGCCTAAATTAAAATCTACGGTATCCGCCTCCTTTCTTTTTCCCGGCATTTTCAACAATTTTTTGCGAAAGTTGCTGATGCTTTTTTATGAGCGCGTTCTCATCGATATGATCTACAGTACCGTTACGAACTATAATTCTGCCGTTAACAATTACATAATCAAATGGTTCCATAGCAACAGAGAATACCAGTGCAGCAAGCGGATCATGCAAGGCTCCGGAAAACTCAACCCGATCCATAGAGATTAGATTCAGATCTGCTTGCTTTCCTTCTTTAATCTGACCGATATCCGAACGATTTAACACATCGCTTCCACCCCTTGTAGCCATATAAAAAACATCCTCAGCAGTCAGCCACTTTTCCTGTTCGCGAAGACGTGAAAGAAGCATAGCGTTACGTAGCTCCATCAGCATGTTAGAAGAATCGTTAGATGCTGAACCGTCAACCCCTAAACTAACTTTTACACCGGCCTGCAATAATTCTTTAATTTTTGCAATACCTGAACCCAACCGCATATTTGAAGTAGGACAGTGAGTAATCCCCATTTTAGACTTACCCGCTAGTTCAATTTCTTCCTCACTCAAATGAATTGAATGTGCAAACCATGCATTTTCTCTAATCCAACCGAGAGACTGAAGATAAGCGAAGGGTCGCATGCCATATTTTTCAATACAAAACTCCTGCTCATCAAGAGTTTCTGCAAGGTGAGTATGAATCTGCAAATTATACTCCTTCCCCATTTCAACTGTTTGCTTCATTAACTCGGGGGTTACGGAGAAAGGAGAACAGGGGCCCAGCGCAATACTTGTCATGGCACCCGGAGCCTCATCGTGGTATTTATTTATAAGACGAACCGTATCTTCTTTTATGGCTTCTTCCGATTGTATGACGTCATCCGGGGGTAATCCACCATCCGATTTTCCCAATGACATCGAACCACGAGTGGGCTGAAACCTCATTCCCAGTTCCTGGGCTGCTTTAATCTCTGCATCTATCAATTTGCCGGAAGTAGAGGAAGGAAACAGGTAGTGATGATCAGAAGTAGTGGTACAACCGGATTTTAACAATTCCATCATGGCAAGTTTTGCTGCGTTATAAACTGCTTCTTCGGAAATTTCCCGCCAGATTTCATAATGTGTGATTAACCACTGAAATAAGCCCTCATTCTGAACATTAAAAATATTCCGTGTCAAAGTCTGGTAAAAATGATGATGTGTATTGACAAAACCGGGAACAACCACCATTCGGCTGGCATCTATCTCCTCATCTGCTTTTCCGGTATAAGTTTCAGGTCCGGCAGAGCGGATAATCCCATCTTCAATATATATATGTCCGCCTTCGAAAGCATTCACAAAATCACCGGTACCATATTCACCATCCATACGGGCACAAAGCATCGGGTTCTTAATTAAAATTGATTTGCTCATGATTTTTGGAGTATAGTTTTTATAATTCCTTTGAATTACTCGCAACGACCGCAGCGAAAGCTCGCAGCGAACGCAACGAAAAAATAATGTACTTCTAATCTTTCTTTACTTTATCAAAGCATTGAATTCATTGATCACTTTATCTATTTCAGGAACCATCTTGTGAATTTCTGCCCAGTAATCCCGATAATTATACCACTGATCATTCAGATCTTTCAATTCGCGCCCTTGTTGTTCAATCCAGGTATAATACTTCAGGTTATGCACCCGCTTTCTTTCGTAGTGACTCAATTCCAATGTATTATCAATGCCCAGGTTCATTAAATGATCGTAATCTTTTGCTGCTTCTTCGCGATTATAAGGGCCATGTTCTTTATGCATTTCCTCCATCCGGGAATCATATAACTCCATAGAATCGGTAAAAACAGTCAACACAACATCTTCCTTTGTAAGCTCATAGTATTTTGCATATTTTATAGCAGACAAAACATTACCTATGGAAGAGATACCCATTAAATCAAGCTGATCAATAAGTTTTTGATCAATGCCCTGTTCAGCCAGATATTCTCTGCCTTTCTCTTCGTTAAACAAACGAGTTGTCCGCATAGTTGATTCATCGTCGACGGCTACAACCATATCCGTATTTCTAACGTTGTGAATCCAGGGTACATGTTTATCACCAATACCTTCAATACGATGCCCGCCAAATCCATTTTGCAATAAGGTAGGGCATTGCAGAGCTTCACCTACAGCAATTTTTGAACCGGGGTACTTTTCTTTCAGGAAATCTCCTGTGCCAAGTGTTCCGGCAGAACCTGAAGTTAAGACAACTCCTGAGTAGTTATCGCGTGCGCCCATCTCCTTTTGCAGCACTTCCATCATTGCATTACCAGTAACATCATAATGCCACAAATGATTGCCAAACTCATCAAATTGGTTAAAGATCATCACGTCATCACGCGTTTCCCTTAACTCCCAGCATTTGTCAAAAATTTCTTTCACATTGCTTTCACAACCCGGGGTAGGTATTACTTCCCCAGCCACTTTTGCAAGCCAGTCGAAACGCTCTTTTGACATACCTTCCGGTAGTATAGCAATCGATTCGCAGGCAAGTAAAGCTGCATCATAAGCTCCTCCCCGACAATAATTGCCGGTGGAAGGCCAAACAGCTTTATGTTGCTTAGGATTAAACTGTCCGGTGATCAAACGCGGAACGAGGCATCCAAAAGTCGCCCCAACTTTGTGGGCTCCGGTTGGGAACCATTTTCCGACAAGAGCTATAATTCGCGCATCCACTCCTGTAATTTCGGACGGGAGTTCAATATAATTTACCCCGGAATAACCTCCTCCGCTTTGTACAGGTTCATTTTTCCAGGTTATTCTGAATAAATTACGCGGATGAATATCCCACAGGCCAATTCCTTCCAACTCTTTTTTAATATCATCCGGAATCAGAGAAGGATTTTTCATCTGCTCAAATGTGGGGATGATAATATCACGTTCCCTGCAAATTTCTGCATTATTCTTTTGTGTTTCTTTATCTACCGTTAAATCAATCATATTTTTCTTTTGTTTTATTATGTATTATCAATCTTTTTTAAGGTGCTTGTTCTTTTTATCTTTTAAATGAAAAGCCTCTTTCTGATAGCGTATTGTCTGTATTTCAGCGGCAATAGATAATGCAATTTCCCATGGATTATCGGTGCCTCCGATATCTAAACCCACAGGGCAGTAAAGGTTTGACAGATCAGGATTTTCTTCCACTTCTTCCTTCAGGCTTTCAATTAACTCCGCACGAGTATTTGTTGAAGCGACAATGCCAATATATGGAGTCTGAATGTTTAACTTAAAAATCTTATTTAAAATTGTGCTGTCGTGCTTATGTTGATATGTGGCCAGTAAGAAATAAGGATGTTTGCTAAAACCGGTTTCGTCCATATAACGACTGAAACCGGAGTATACCTTTTCACCTTCCTGAGTTAATGCATCAATCATCTCCTTGCGGTCATCAATTATTGTTACGTTTAAATCAAGCTTTGCCAGCAATTCAAAAAGTGCCTTGCCGATGTGTCCGGCGCCGAAAATGTAAACTTTTTTCTGTTGTATAAGAGCCTCAAAAAATAACGTTGCCTTTCCGCCGCAAGCCATCCCGGTTTTTCTTCCTTCACCCTTCTCCTTTGATAAGTTAAATTGCTCGAGGGCATTTGTTCCGGTTTCTAAGACCTCTTCGGCTTTTTTCACAGCAAGATATTCCAGATTTCCGCCACCCACTGTACCTGTAGAAGATCCATCTTCATAGAAAAGCATTTTATTGCCTGCCAAAGCAGGGCCTTCTCCCTCTTTTTTTACAACGGTTATCAAAACTCCATTGTGACCGTTACGTCTCAACTCCCATATCTTTTTATAAATATCTTCCATACTTTTATCCTGTCATGTTATTCAACTAATTTGCTCCTCTTAGTAAATTCTGCATTACTTTTATTATCAGCCAGCCAGGTAACAAATTTTTTTCCTTTCAGGTATTTTACAGGCACAGCTTCCATTACATGTCGTTTCAAAAGCTCATAGTCCTTTATAAGCGTTCCGCAAACGGCATTAATCCCATACTCAAATAAAGCAGGAGATAATGGAGTAGAAGGTCCCATTACAATCTTGTAAGCATCATCGCGTACATATTGCATGATCTCATCGAATGTATGATTTATCAAAGAAGTTCCCGTAATAACAGCTACATCAGCTTCCGGCATATAAGTTTTTATATCTTCTTCTGTAAGATCTCCATTTAACGGGGCCTTTTCAAAAACAAGCAATTTTTCTACTCCTTCCAGGTTATCCAGAAAAGGGAAATGGCCAACCACACCAACGCTTTTATCTTTACCTTTTTCATAGATAAGTTCCTGGGCTTTGAGCCGTTGATAAGGCCGGTCAAAAACAGACATCCATGCATTAATTGCTGCCATTCCGATAGAAGCCTTTAAAGTATATTCCGAATAAATAAATTCCGCCAGCTGACGCAAAGAAAGACTCCTGAAATTCCCTGCCTCTGTAATATGTTCGTGTGGACTGCTGCCTTTCAGCGTACTTGCAATACCTTCCGCTTCGCCTGCTTTTACTAATGTTGAAAAAGCACCCACAACCACCTCATCAACAGTGATTTCAGGTATGTCTTGTATAAATTTATCTAAAATTTGCATGAATTACTTTCCTCTAAAATTAAACTCTCAAATTACCAATTTTTAAACCACTTTAGCATACAAATATCCAAAAGCCGCATGTGTGGTTTTCTTATTTCAACTGTCCACCCTCTATAATTTTTTCTTCAATGAATGCCTGTATCATATCCAGACTAACAGTTTTTCTGTATTCTTTCGAAGAACGGGCATCGTTAATAGGCTGAATATACTTTTCATAACCCATCCGTATTTCAGGAAGAATTTCCTCAATCTCTTTTTTTGATAAACCTTTCAATCGATTCTCCAGCTCTTTCCGTCTGACTATTGTCGGAGCCACAGCGCCCAGGCAAATACGGATGTCACTAAGATTGCCATCTGTAAATGATGCCATACCTGCAAAAGCGATTTTCGACAAAGCCATAGCTTTTCGCGTTCCCACTTTTCGGTAATATTCCACATCAAAATTTTCCAACGGAATGCGGATTTCAACCAGCAATTCGTCAGATTTTCTACAGGTCTGCCCGGGGCCGGTTACAAAATTATCAATTGGCATTTCTCTGACATTATCAGCGCTTTGCAAAATAATTGATGCATCGGCTGCATATAAAAACGGAAGTGTATCAGCAGCGGGCGAAGCATTGCTTATGTTTCCACCAATCGTTGCAACATTGCGGGTAGTTACAGCTGCCATTTGTCTTGCTGTATCACTAAGTACATCCGGAATTCTTTTATCTTCAATCAAATCCCTCAGCAAAACACCAGAGCCAATTATAAGCTGTTTCGAATTAATTTCAATACGTTTCAGCGGGTCAATTTTGTTAAGAAAAAGCAAAGGGTTTTCAAACTGTGGTGAAATTCCTCCTTCTCTCCGATATTGCACCATCAAATCGGTTCCTCCGGCTATGGGAATAACCTTATTGGCTGTCATAATTTCCAGTGCTTCCTCTAATGTTTGTGGAATAAAACCGTTGCTCATTTTTCCTCCCTTTTTTGAACTGCCAACCTGATTCCTTCAATTATCATGTTATAACCTGTACAACGGCAAAGATTGCCGGTTATGGAATTTCTGATTTCTTCAGTGTCCGGACTTTTGTTCTCTCTAAGTAAAGCTTCTGTAGAAATAACCATACCGGGAGTACAAAAGCCACATTGCACGGCTCCGGATTTTTTAAAAGCTTCCTCTATGATTTTAAAATTATCGCTTTCACGAATCCCTTCTAATGTTTCTACAGAATGTCCATCGACATTACCTACAGGCAAGATGCAAGATGTAACCACCTTTCCGTCAACCAAAACAGCGCAAGCACCACATTCTCCTTCACCACAACCTTCTTTTAAACTTCTTAGGCCAAACTCATCTCTCAGAACATCTAACAATCGATATTCTGGTGGCACATCCACCTTTACAACCCGGTTATTTAATGTAAATTCAATCTTCATTGTTTCTGTCTTTTAAATATTCTGGTGTCATTGGTATCTGGCCGACTTTCACCCCTAATGCTTGCTCCGTGGCTTCTGCCAGGGCAGGTGCCACACCGCTTAAAGGTAATTCTCCGGCACATTTAGCTCCAAAAGGCCCGAATTCGTATGGATTCTCTACAAAATCACATTCAATTTCGGGTATATCAACGGAAGTGGGAATAGTATAATCCGTAAGATTAAGCTGATCAAGTTTGCCCTTCCCGTGGGTCAATTTTTCAAGATAGGCATAACCAAGCCCCTGTATCATACCGCCATGTATTTGCCCCTTTATAATGTCTTCGTCCAGGGCTACTCCGATATCGTATACAGCCCATATTTTTTCCACTTTGAGCTCACATGTAACCGGATCAACTTCCACTTCTGCCACATTAGCTCCCCATGAATAAACAGGATAAGCATCGCCCTGAAATTTGTCATTATCCCAGCTCACATAATCCGGATGTTTATATACCTCTTTCACTTCTGTTTCTTCTTCGTTCCATTTTTCCAATAGCCTATTACAAGCTTTTCTGACAAGCCCCCCGATAATCATAGCAGTTCGCGAAGCGGCAGTAGGGCCTGAATCAGGAACCCTATCCGTATCCTGAGTGACAAATTCTACATCGGCCTCAGGTATAGAAAGACTGTAAGCCACTATTTTTATAAGAGTGGTTAATGCTCCCTGTCCCATTTCAACGTTAGAAGTATAAATACCTACTTTATTTCCTTTCTTTTTCAAATAAACCTCTGCGTTTATATTAACTTCGCCTTTTCCGGTAAAACCACAGCCATGAAGGAAAAAGGAAATCCCCAACCCTTTATTTTTTCCCGGATCAGATTTTTTCCGCTCATAACCTGACATTGCATTGATCTTATCCAATACTTCCCGAATTTTAACATCCGACCACATCTTGCCACCTGTTGAAGTGGTATCTCCCTTTTTCAGAAAATAGTGCTTTTTAAAATCCAGAGATGGCTTTCCAACTTCATGAGCTACACGATTCATAAGCTGCTCTATTCCAAAAAGCACCTGCGGAGAACCAAATCCCCGAAAAGCGCCGGAAGGTACAGTATGGGTTTTAACAACTCTTCCTCTCACTTGCAGATTTGGAAAAGCATAAACTCCTGTAGCTGTAAAAATACCACGTTGGAGCACTACAGGAGAGATCGTAGCATAAGCACCTCCATCAAACGAAACATCGATGTCAAGTGCGGTAATTTCATTTTTTTCATTTAAAGCTACACGGTATTTCAGTGTTGATGGATGCCGTTTAGTTGTGGCTTCAATATCTTCCTTTCTGTCAAGAATAAGCCTGACAGTTTTATTGGTTTTCAGCGCTGCAGTTGCTGCCTGTGCAGCCAACAGGGAAGGATATTCCTCCTTTCCGCCAAATGCCCCGCCGGTAACAGTTTGAATGATCTGTATTTTGTCTTCAGGAAACCCTGTAGCTTCAATTATCGCATTTTTAACAAAATAGGGGCATTGAACAGATCCGTAAATAATAATTCTACCTTCATGATATTTAGCAACCACGCCATTGGTTTCCAGGTAAAGGTGTTCAGGACGGCCTGTATGGTATTCATCCTCAATAATTTTTGATGCATTAGCGAAAGCTTTATCAGGATCGCCTTTCGAATAATCATACTCTACATGAATCTCCTTTTTTCGTTCCGCTTCTTCAATGGATGTAACCGGTGATAAATCGCTGTACTCAATCTCTACTTGTGATGCCAGTTCGGCAGTTTTTTCTTTAGAGGGGCCAACAATAAGCAAAATAGGCTGGCCGATGTAATGCACTTCATCTTCAGCAAAAACAGGATGATCGGACACCACTGTCTGCATCCTGTTATTTCCCTGAATATCATCCTTATTGATTATTTCGTAGCCTTTTGGCAGTTCAGGCAAATGTATGGCTTCTATTTTTGCATAAGCTTTGCTGCTGCGCACGGTTCGGGCATGCACATAGTTTTCCAGGTTCATATCTGCAATATACTCTGCCTGCCCGGAAATTTTCTTTTCCGAATCCAATCTTGGTATGGAATCACTTATTGATTTATTCATCATCATTATTACTTTTCAAAAAACCTCTTCTTAATATACTCATAATCTTTATCCGTGTCAATATCCAGCAAAACCCCTTCATCATCAACTTCAACAATATTAGCTTCAAGGCTATGAATAAAATCCCTGAGAATACCATCTTCCGGCATTTCAAGAATCCCCTCACGGCAATCATTGCGAAACAATACAGGATGTCCTTTCTTTCCTTTGAAGGAAGGATTAACAATATCCCCCTCAGTTTCCAGAAGCTTTGTCAGGGTT
This sequence comes from uncultured Bacteroidales bacterium, assembly GCA_964345495.1. Lineage (GTDB taxonomy): Bacteria > Bacteroidota > Bacteroidia > Bacteroidales > UBA12077 > JAGXLC01. Next base: position 15,137 of record CAYFRV010000003.1, read on the forward strand.
TGCCTTTTAATCATTGGCTGGTCGCCGGGGAGGACAAAAAACGTATCAGAACTCAATTCTTTTACTCCACATTGCACAGAAGAAAACATCCCCTTGCGGAAATCCGTATTTTCAATTATTCTGACACCCTTGTGACTCTGCAGTATCTGTTCACATTCTTGTGCTTTATGGCCTGCAACAACAATCACATTATCACACACATCCAATAGTGTATCTGCTGTATGTTCTATTACAGACTTTTCACCAAGAGGCAAAGTCATTTTATAGCGACTTGTCCGTGAAGACAAACCCGCTGCAAGAACTATGGCTTCAATCATCGATATCCTCCAGTTTTTCTATAGATTTTTCCGGTATTTCCACTCCTTTACCTGCAGAATCAATATCCTTCATTCCACTACCAGTAGCCATAAGAACAGTTGTTGCATCCTCAGGCATTTGGTTCTTCATTTTAAGAAAACCCGCCATCGAAGCTGCAGAAGAAGGTTCAACGAACAATCCTGTTGTAGATGAAAGCTCCCGTTGTGCCTTTAAAATTTCCTGATCGGAAACTCTTACACAGCTACCTCCGTGTGCTTTCAATTCACGTAAAACATAATAGCCATTAGCCGGCACATCTACACTGATAGAGTCGGCAAGGGTGTTAGCCTTAACTGGTTCTCCGAAATCACCTTTTTCCATAGCCCTGGTTAAAGCATCGCTATTTTCAGCCTGAACAGCAATAATTTCAGGGAAGCTCTTAATCCAACCCAGCTTTTTCAAGTCCTTAAACCCTTTCAGAATACCACTAAGCACCACGGCATCGCCGGTTGGAACGAAAATATAATCCGGTACTTTCTTTAATTGATGATACAATTCGAAAGCTGCAGTTTTTTTCCCTTCAATGGTCAGAGGATTAAAACCGGTATTGCGATTAAGTGAATTGCCCGAACCTTTATATTGCATCGAAAGCTGGAAAGCATTATCATAACTTCCCTTTACCAAAACCACTTTAGCTCCGTATTGCAATGACTGGATAAGTTTGGCTTTAGGGACATTTTCGGGTACAAATATCATTATTTTTAATCCCGCGGCAGCTCCAATGCCTGCCATAGATGAAGCTGCATTCCCTGTGGAAGCCACGGTAATGTTTGTTATACCCCACTTTTTAGCAAAAGCAGCTACCAGCCAGGATGCCCGGTCTTTATATGAACCGGTTGGATTCACCGTGTCATCCTTAATAAAAAGATTAGGCGTACCTATTTTTTCCCGCAAAATGTGTGGCGACCATAGGGGCGTATTGCCTACCGGTAATTCCGAAAAATAATTTTTATCAACAGGTAAAACATCATAAATGGAGCTGTTTTCAGATAAAGAGCCTTTCATCTCTACTTCAAGGATACCTCGCAAAGGTCGCTTTTTTTCCTGCTTTTCCTGACAAACAGGACAAAGCATAACTTCCGGTTCAATTGGATATTCCTTTCCACATTCGCTACATTTATAAACAAACTCCATAATATTAAATTTTTACTTTTTAGTCTAAGCATAATTACCTGTAAATACTAATTGATTTTCTTCATTTGCCCCCATGCCTTAAAGAGTGCAAAGAAAATCAATTAGTTCCTGAATTTACAGGTTTAAAAGGACATATCATTTTTATTTTCTCATTAATATTATTTTGGTAAACAGACGGATACCTTATTTTTCTTATCCCATTAATTCTTTTAAAAGCCCTCTTGCCGTATGCAATCTATTTTCGGCTTCATCGTAAATAATAGAATTCGGGGAGTCAAGCACCTCGTCAGTCACCTCTTTTCCTCTATCTGCGGGAAGCGCATGCATAATTTTTGCATCCTTATTCGCCATAGAATAAAGCGTTTCATCTAAAATCCAGTCCGGGTGTTTTTCCAGGTTTTCTTTCATTATAGCTTTATTCTCATCGGTATCCTCCCATTTGTCAAAGTATCCAAAACCTCCCCAGTTTTTCGGGATTACAATATCTGCACCTTTCACTGCTTCCTCTTTGTCATGAGTGAATTCCAGTTTGGTACCGTTTTCTGCTGCATTTTTCTTTGCTTGTTCAACAATATCATCCTGCAGAGGAAATTCTTCGGGCATTCCTACCGTAACATCCATTCCGAAGCGTGGGAAAAAGAGCACTTGCGACTGAGGTACTGAAAGTGGTTTGGCATGTGAGGTTGCATAAGTCCACAAAATGGTAACTTTTAACTTTTGAGATTTTGGAAAATGCTCCTTAATTGTAAAGTAATCGGCAATAACCTGCAAGGGATGGTAAATATCATCCTGCATAGAAATCATTGGAACATCAGCATACTTTGCTATGTCTTTGAGATACTGGTTGCCCAACTCATGGAAACAGTTCCGAATGGCAATCCCTTCACCCATTCGACCAAGAACATTGCCCGTATCTTTGACTGTTTCCCCGTGGGAAATCTGCATTTTTCCTTTTGTAAGATCGTGAGCGTGACCACCAAGCTGAGTCATAGCAGCTTCCATCGAATTACGGGTACGAGTGGATTGCTCAAAAAATATCATAAACAAGGTTCTTTGTTTCAGATAGTCGAAAACTTTACCTTTTTTATATCGCTTTTTTAAATCAGCGGTAGATTCCAGTAAATAATTAATCTCTTCTTTCGTCCAATCCTGAAATGTTATGAGGTCTTTTCCTTTTAAATTCATATTTGTTTTGTATTTAAGTTCGTAATTTAGTAATTATCCGTTTCATTGTTATTCTTAGCCTTCCAAAGTATAAGGCAATAATGCATAAAACGCGGCTGCTTTGTCCAGATGTTCTATGGGTGTTTTTTCGTTCGGGGCATGTGCCATTACCTCATTACCCGGACCAAAGCCCAGACATGGTATCTCATAACGGCCGCAAACAGCAACAGCATTTGTTGAGAATGTCCACTTATCCACTACCGGATCATTTCCAAAAAGATTTTTAAAATTGGTTACTCCGGATTGTATCAAAGGATGATCCTCTTCAACTTTCCATGTGGGGAAGTACTGCTCCTGTTTGAATACAGTACCTTTATAACTTGGTTTTTCATAAAGGGGTACTTCAACTTCAGCGTCCTCACCCAATAAATCAGAAACTTCTTTCACTGCAGACTCTTTTGTTTCTCCCCATGTCAGGCGTCTGTCAATATGGATATTTGCTTTGTCCGGTATAGCACAAAGAGAAGGTGCATCACTTTTAAACACAGTAGGAGCCAGTGTTCCTTTACCCAGTAATTCATCGGTTTTAAGGTTCTCATTCAATTCCTCTAACTGAACTGCAAAACGGGAAGCACTGTAAATGGTGTTTTTGCCCCTATCAGGTGCCGAAGCGTGTGCAGAAAGGCCTTTGAAATAAACTTCCATTTCCATACGACCGCGATGTCCACGATAAATATTAAGATTCGTAGGTTCGGTGATTACGCAGTAATCCGGTTTCAATCCCTCTTTTTCAATCAGGTAAAGCCAGCACAATCCATCGGCATCTTCCTCCATAATCGTAAATGTAAAATATATCGTCCAGTTGCCGTCGTAATTCATCTCCTGAAGAATACGGGCTGCAGTAATCATAGAAGCAGCGCCTCCCTCCTGATCAACGGTGCCACGGCCATAAACGTAGCCGTCTTTGATTTCACCGGAAAACGGATCAAAGTCCCATTGGGAAACATCACCGGTATCAACTGTATCAATATGTGCATCTATAGCCAGTACTTTTTCGCCCGATCCGATTTTGGCAATGACGTTTCCCAAACCATCCGTCCAGTGATTCTTTATTCCGGCTTTATCCAAAAGTTCAGTAACTTTTTCCATTACTTCCTTCTCTTCTCCGCTTATGGAAGGAATCTTTACCATTTCCGACAAGCATTCACTTGTAAACGAGGAGTATTGTTTCGTCTTATTCAGTATGTCTTCCTTCATATTCATTATTCTCCTTTCAAATTTTATAGTTTTTTATAAATTATTGCTTAGTGCTTTAGCGGCTTCATAAATCACACTCATTCTAATGGCCTCATCAAATTTTATTTGCCCGTCCTTATTAAACGTGACCTTCTCAGGGAAAAAATCCTTTACCCGCAATTCAGCCTGAGCTTCCTCCGATTCAAAAAAGAATTTACTATTGTTCCTTTGAAGCGACTTCACCGCGCCTTCAGTTTTAAAGAAAAGCACATCATTATCGAAGAAATAACCTTCTTCAGCTTCGGAAAAGCTTTTTTCTGTCAGGTGAAGTTGTGGTTTGTCCTTAAAAGGCGCACCTGAAGAGGGACAGAATGTTTCACAATTTCCGCATTCATTACAAAAATCTTTTATATTGAGCACCTGGTAACGCTGCTGTAAACTAAAAATACCGTTCGTCCCTTTAGTAACTCTTCCATTTTCTGCACGAGCAAAGGGAATCTCTACAGAGAAAGGTTCTACCGCATAAGAATGATTTGCCCGGTTAGGGCACACATCCACGCAGATATTGCAGAGCTCATCGCAAAACATGCAACGCCCGGCCTCCTGTTGAATTTCGTCTTCAGAAAGTGGTTGATTTACCAACTCAAAATCAGTTCGTTCTTCCGGCGAAAGTTTTTTTATATGCTTTCCCCGTTCAGTCCGGGCTTTGTTATATTGCAACTCAGGAAGTGTCACATCCTTATCAACATGAACCCGACTAGTATCTTCAGGCTTCACTCCTGATCTTTCCATAATTTTCCAGGCAGTATATTTCCCATCTGCAATAGCCTTTATCAAAGTAGAAGCTCCTCTTTTGGCATCTCCCCCAATGATAACCTTTTCAGACGAACCGGTTAAATCTCCTTGTTTATCAATTAATTCCCTGAATTCCGGTTCAACATCCTGTCCAAAAGCAGGAATAATAGTATTGCAATCAATTGTAATTTGCTTATTATTATCAGGAACAGGTTTTGGACGGCCGCTATCATCTTTTCCTTCAATTTTCATTTTCTGAAACTTCATACCCTTTATTTGTCCCTGATTAGTTAATACCTGCAAAGGATTGGCAAGTTCGACCCATTCTATTCCTTCTTCCAATGCCTCTTGCAGTTCCTCATCATCGGCCGGCATTTCATCCCTGGTTCGGCGGTAGGCGAGTGTAACAGTTCCCTGCGCTCCTGCCAGCCGTTTTGCAGCCCGAGCTACATCAAGGGCTACATTCCCGCCCCCAAGAACGACAATATCTTTTCCAAGGTTCGTCTTTCTACTAAACTTAATATCAGAAAGCAATTTAAGCGGGGAAACCAAACCTTCCGAAACATCCTGCACTCCCTCTATTTTCAAATTTTTGCTCTTTTGAGCTCCAACAGCGATATAAATAAAGTCAGATTTTTCCTTTAGTTCCTTAAATTTTCCTCTGTTTACTTTTGTTTTATAATGAATGGTAACTCCCATTCGCTTAATTCGCTGAACATCCTTTGCAAGAGCTTCATCAGACAGCCGGAAAGAAGGGATTGTTTCGGCCACCATGCCACCCGCTTGCTCTTTAGATTCAAACATTTCTACATCAAATCCGGCAAGTGCCAAATAATAAGCACAGCTAAGCCCGGATGGTCCGGCACCAATTATAGACACTTTTCCTTTACTATCATTTGAATTGTTGGCATGTTTGGAAAGATTTGCTTTTTCTGCAATAAATCGTTTAATTTCCCTGATAAGAAGCGGATCATCGTATAGCACTCTTGTACATCTTGTCTGACATTCATGGTCACAAATCATTCCGGAAACGGAAGGAAAAGGATTGTCATGCATAATCACTTCAAAAGCTTTATCATACTCTCCACGGCTCGCATAATAAAGATAACCGGGTACATTTTGTCCTGACGGACAAGTGCTTTCGCATGGCGCCTGAATGCAATCAAAATGATTCAAAGGCCTCTCCAAATGAATACTGGGGGATTGAGCGTTATAATCAGGATTTTCAAGAACAGAATCTGCATAGCGATTGAGATTCTTTCGGGCAGCTTCATGAACATCTTCCTCCTTAGCTTTCCACTTGCTATATTCTTCGAGGTTTTTGGCTCCGGCTGCATTACATTCCTGTTGCAAAATTTCTATATACTGACTAAGCTTTCCATAACCGCCGGGTCGCAACAAATCGGTACTAACGGTAACAGGGTTCAATCCACAAGAAATAGTATCGGCAATGTTAAAAGTATCAGCACCACCTGAAAATGACACAGGAACTTCTTTCAAGGCATCTTCATTTTTGAGCTTTCGGGCAACATTAATACTTATCGGGTGCAACCCTTTGCCGCTCATAAACATAGCATCCCCCTCAAAAACATTTTTATGGTTGAGGGATTCCAATGTATTTGTAAGTTTCAGCCCGAAATTAAGATTTTCGTTTTCTGCAGTTTCCATCAATGAGGTGATCACTTTAACGGCTTCATCATATTCAATATCATGTTCAAAAGCTTCATCAGGAACAACAGTAGAATATCCGTATTGATCAAGTATGTATCGGATTTTATCTGGTCCCAGCAAGGTAGGATTGAATTTTATAAATGTATGCAATCCCTTTTCCTTAAGCAAAAATTCTCCAATCTGCCGGATTTCACCAGGAGGACATCCGTGCATTGTGGAAAGTGTAACATTATCCGAGATACAATCGGGAATATCAAGCTCTTTAGCTCGCGGATAAAGGTCTGCAATTGCTTCAATCTTTTCATTTTTTTCTTTGCTGCAGTCATTCATTTTACTCAGGAACCACTGCACATTGTCTTTCTTAATTCCTTCGAGGTCATAGCCAAGACTCATATTGAAGATTGTTCCAATATCGTCAGTCCATTGGAATTTATCTTTCAGAACATGGATCAGTATCCAGGCATTGAGATATTCATCATAGGATTGGTTTATTTTCAATTCCTGAGAAAATTCGCAGTTATATCCTTCAAAAGGCATGTCTATACATGGCCGGGGAATATCAAGTTCGTCATCGGTCTGGACAGTCTTCAATTCAATATAACGGGCACCACACAGCCATGCGCTAACAATATTTTGTGCCATCTGAGAGTGAGGTCCGGCCGAAATACCTACGGGATTTTCCAATGGCTGATCAAACATCCGGGTTCTCAAAGGGTTATTTTTGCCCGGTTTATAAAAAAGGGTCTCAGGGATATCAAACACTTCCTTCTCCTCAACACCTTTCATAGTAAGTTCAAAAATATGCCGCCATGGGATCAACGAAAATTCACTATTCATAAAACCTCCCCTGTAATTTTTTTGCTGCTTTCTTTAATTCTTTTTTTATTTCATCTTCATCCACAGTTTGTATCTTACCGTCTTTATAAATTATCTCTCCACCTGAAATGGTCATGTGGGTTTTCTGGGCTCCAAAGCCAAGTATAAGATGAAAGAAAAGATTGTCAATATTTATGGGTGTTTCAGGCACATAATCCAATACAGCCAAATCGGCAGAACGGCCTAGCTGAAGGCCACCGCTTTGCGGAAAAACTGAATTAATTGCTTCTTCAGAACGCCGGAATAATTTATCCTGCGGATTTTCAACAGCGCCATTTCTCCTCAGAAAATGAGAGCGGTAGCTGCCTATAATATTTCCTGACATTCCATCTGTGCCAATGATGTAATCCCTGATCTTTTCGGTATCCATCATTCCCACATTATTATTGGCATTTGACTCAGGATTGGAAACTACCACCGGTTTATATTCATTGATTAACCGTGCATCATTTTCAGAAATATGAACACAATGTATCAAAAGAGAAGAGTTCGATAATAAATTAAATTGATTTAGTCTGTCGATCGGGCCATCAAACCCTTCATCCAAACAGAAATCTAAATCTTCCCTTCCTTCACCACAGTGAATATGAATCGGCATCTTATTCGGTTTGTTATGGCTGATAGCCTTAAGCGACTCACCACTTAATGTGAAGTTGGCATGTAACCCCATCATTCCTTTTGTATTAGGGGAATCAATGTGTTCATTATAGAATTTAAGATTTTCATCCAACTGCTGCCGGAATACATCTTCTCCTTCTCTGTCTGAAATCTCAAAAGAAAGAGCACTTTTTAAACCAACTTCGTTAAAAGCTTTCTCAATCAAATTAAGGCTTCCTGTCACATAGTTGGAGGATGCATGATGGTCAAAAATGGTAGTCACTCCGTATTTTGCCGAATCAATAACACCGGAAAGCGCAGAATAATATATTGTTTCCTCATCCAAAACCCGGTCAAGCGGCCACCAAAGATTTTTAAGGATATTAGAAAGCTTATCAGTTGGTCCAAGGGGAACGATTCCAACGGCAAAACGCGAATACAAATGATGATGCGGATTTAATAAACCCGGAATAATTACCCGGCCACCAGCATCAAAATATTCATCATTTTTATTTTCCATTTTATCAATATTCCCAAGATCGGCAATCTTACCATTTTCAATCCTGACAAAACCCTTGTCGTATATAACTGAATATCCATCGGTTACAACTGCATTTCCTATTGTATAATTCGCTGACATATTATTTAAATTTTTCTTTCATTAGTGTATATCACCTGTAGATTTTGTTATTGTCAAAATATAAAAAGCCCCTGCAATTTGATTAATCCGGGGTTAAAATATAGCTTCGTAATTTAAAAGGGAAAATAATTATTTCGTCCGATCATCTTTCCATACCCTGGTTCAGTGACAATTCCTTTATCTGCATCATAAATCACCCTGCCTCTCAAAATTGTATTTTTGATACGTCCTTCCCACTCCATACCTTCAAAAGGAGTAATTTTGCCTTTAGAATAAAAGTCTTTTCCGCGCACCGTCCATTTGGCATCGGGATCAATTATGACAAGATCAGCATCTTTTCCAATGGTAATTGATCCTTTTCTTTCGTAGAACCCATATTTGCGGGCAGCATTTTCCGACACAAGCTTAAGAAAACGGCTGAGGGTCAATCTCTGCATAGCAAAGCCCTCGGAAAATAAAAAAGGAAGGAGTGTTGGATTGCCTGGTATTCCGGAGTAATCTGTCCACACCGAACCTGTTTGCTTTTGTTCGGCAGGTGCAGGGGCATGATCAGAGGCTATAAAATCTATTCCGCCCTTACGCAGAAATTTCCACAATTCACTTTTATTTTCTTCCGACTTCACAACAGGTGCAGTTTTAAGGGCACTGCCATATTTCTTAAAATCATCTTTAGAAAAAGCCAGATAATGCGGGCAAGTTTCAGCGGTAACATATTTAAAATCTTTCAATAATTCTACCGCTTGTGCTGTTCCAACATGGACGATGTGTAAATTCGCCCCAACTTCTTTAGCGATACTCAAAGCCTCCTGCACAGCAAGTATTTCAGCAATTTCAGGACGGGAACGATAATAATTCTCCCATTTTTCACCTTTAGTCTTTTCAAACTGCGTTGCTTCATTAACAAACTCAGCGTCTTCGGCATGAAGGAGTACAGGAATGTTAAGTTCTTTTGCTTTCTGAAGCACATTCATAAACTGGTAGCGCGAAAGGCTTCTAAAGCTATCCATTCCAGAGAGAAAATAAGTTTTAAAACCCATTACGGTATTGGAAAGTTCCTCCATTTGGTCTGCATAGCCTTCCTGATAGGATTGTGAAGAAACTCCACCAAAAAATCCATAATCAACAATTGCCTTACTTTCAATCTGCTTGTGCTTTTCTTTCAAATTTTTCATGTTGGTTACCGGCGGCACAGAAGTACATGGCATATCGATCACGGTAGTTATACCACCTGATGCGGCGGCTGAACTTCCATGCAGAAAATCCTCCCTTTCTGTAAAGCCCGGATCATCAAAATGGACATGTGGATCTATACCCCCGGGAATAACCATACAACCCGAAGCGTCAATAACATTTTCACCCTCCAGATTGCTGCCCAAAGCTGTGATTACACCATTCCGGGTTTCAATATCAAGAGATTTCGTTTGATCTTCCCCGGATAAAGCCACTTTTCCATTCTTAATAACCAACTTATCACTCATGGTTCAATTCCTTATAAATTTTTTCCGGTGTGAAAGGTGTTTCACGCAATCTAATTCCTACAGCATCATATATCGCATTAGCTATTGCTGGTGCCGGGCAATTTATACCAATTTCTCCAACAGATTTGGCACCAAAGGGGCCGGTTTTTTCTTCCGAATCAACTAGTAGGGTCTCCATTTCAGGGATATCATTACTTCGCCATATCTTATAATCCCAGAAAGAAGCATTAGTCATATTCCCCCCGGAAGTGAAATGGAAATTTTCAAACAATGCATAGGTCATTCCGTTAATTGCTGCACCTTCGACTTGTCCTTCAGCAAGTTTTGGATTAATCGCCTGACCACAATCTACGACAGAAACAAATTTTATCACATTCACTTTCCCGGTTTGTTTATCAACCTCTACTTCAGCAAATTGTGCAATAAAAGGAGGAGGTGACTGGTCAACAAAACTGGAAGCTTCTGCCTGAATTTGCGAAAGCTGTCCGCCGTAAAGAGTTTCATTGGCAATTTCTTCAAAAGAACATTCTTTCTTGGTATCCGAATCGATTACTTTGCCATTCTCCAGGTTTAGTTTATCGGATTTTGCGTCCAGGATATTAGTTGCTGCACCCAGAATTTGTTCCTTTATTTTTGTTGCACATTTTTCAACTGCAGTTCCCGATACATAGGTGGTTGATGAAGCATAAGCCCCCACGTCAAAAGGAGTTCGGTCGGTATCAGAAGAAAGGACTATAATTTTTTCGGTGTCTACCTGTAACACTTCTGCTGCAATTTGTGCAAGAATCGTATCGGAACCGGTTCCGATATCAGTAGCTCCTATATCCAGATTAAAACTACCATCTTCATTCATTTTCATATATGCAGCACCAAGGTCGATCATCGGAATGCCTGAACCCTGCATTGCTACAGCAACGCCCAAACCACGAACAAAGCCCGGTTTAGGTTCAGTCTTTTTTCCTCGCTTTTGATACCAGTCAATCATCCTGGCTCCGCGGTCAATGCATTCGTCAAGTTTGCAAGAATTAATAATTTGTTCCACGCCTTCTTTTCCTTCGCCAAGCGCCTTAAAGACATCAGAAGTTTCTCCTTCTTTTATGTGCCATTTCTTTATAAATTCAAGGATATCCTGATTAGTCTTTCTTGCTATGATATCGATTTGTTGGTTCAGTGCAAAATAAGCCTGGGTAGCCCCATAACCACGGTAAGCTCCGCCCACAGGTAAATTTGTGTATGCAGACCTTGCCCGGAAATAAATATTCTTTATCTTATTAAATAACGGTAAACATTTTGATCCTGAATTGGAAGAAACAGTAAGCGCATGGCTGCCATAAGCTCCGGTATTCATAATATTATCCATGCTTAACGCAGTAATTTCACCATCTTTTTTAAACCCGGTTTTTAATTTTACCTGCATCGGGTGGCGCTGGCGGCCGGACTGAAATTCTTCCTGGCGCGTATAAATCAGCCTTACCGGCCGTTTAGTTCGCAAAGTAAGTAGTGCTACATAAGGTTCAAGCAACACCTCCTGTTTGGCTCCAAACCCTCCGCCGATGCGGGGTTTTATTATGCGAATTTTCCTCAATGGATAATTAAGCACACGGGCAACTATGCGCCGGGCATGGAAAGGAACCTGTGTAGCTGTTACAATTACTAAGCGGCCGTTTTCATCAAAATAAGCCGCTGCAATATGTGGTTCCATTGTAGCATGCGAAGCGTAAGCACTTTGATAAGTCTCCTCTACCACATAATCTGCTTCTTCAAATCCTTTATCAACTTCTCCAACAGAGAAATCCACCTCTGAAGCCAGGTTTTCTTCAGGTTTATAAGGAACAGGTATCGGAAAATATTCTTCTTTATCATGTATTGCTATCGAACCCTTCAAAGCTTTCTCCGGATCAAAAACCGCATCCAGCAATTCATATTCCACTTTGATTTTTTTAACCGCTTCTTCAGCTATCTCCATAGTTTCAGCAGCCACCATTGCAACAAAATCTCCGGCGTATCTAACAACATCATCAAATAATAATGTATCATAGGGAGATGGTTCAGGTGCACCCTGTCCAGCTGTAGTATAATAAATTTTATCTATATCCTTGTGTGAAATTATATCTACTACGCCATCCATTTCCTTCGCTTCAGTGACATCAATCATTTTTATACGGGCATGCGCATGAGGGCTTCTAAGTATCCGAACCTTCAAATAATCATCAAGGCGATAATCTTCTGTAAACAAAGAACTGCCCGTTGCAAGTGCCATTGCATCTGTTTTTTCAACAGATTGGCCTATATTACGATATTTCTTCATAATCTTTCATTTTTTGTGCGGCTAATTTAACCGCATCAATTATTTTAATATATCCCGTGCATCGACAAAGTACACCTTCCATTCCCGCTTCTATTTCTTCATCTGTCGGGTTGGAATTATTCTGTAATAAATAATAGGCAGACAAAACCATTGCAGGGGTACAAAAACCACATTGCACGGCTCCAGTTTCAACAAACGCCTTTTGAATAACGTGAGGATGATGGATATCGCCTATTCCCTTTACCGTGGTTATTTTTTGCCCAATAACGGCAGCGGTGAACACACGACATGAATTTACAGGTTTTCCATTCAGGAGTACCATGCAGGATCCGCACTCTCCTTCATCACATCCGCGCTTTACTTCACTATAACCATGATTTCTAAGGGTATCCAAGAGATATTCCTCTTCCCCATGAACCATCCGTTTTTCTTTGTTATTGATATAATAAATATTTTCCATTAGTTATGACTTCAAAAGTTCAATTAATCCTCTTTCAATCTGATTTTCAGCGATATGTTTAACATAATCTGATGACATACCTTTTGCCGAAACAAATTTGATATCTAATCCTTTTGCAATATCTTTTAAATCCAATTTTTCAATATTTTTTCCCCTGATCTGATCTTCGATTTCAAAGAGCCTCCTAAATCTTTCCGTATGTCCGGTTAGAACAATTGCAATATCTTCAATTTCGTTTTTCTCACGCTTAGCCAAAATTGTAATTGTAAAACCAGGATGATCGTTCTTAGTAACTCCTTCCCTGTAATACCATGAATACCAGGAAATATAGGGAATAATGACTTCTGTAATTAATGTTTGGGATTTCAACTTCTTTTGGGTAAGATAATCTTTTACCGGATATATTCCTGATGTAGCGCCTTCTAATTTAACATCAGCCTCCAAAGCAATTAGCGGACCAATTAAGTCGGACCAATTTGGCGCCAAACGGAGACTTCCTCCAATTGTAATTCTGTTTCGTAAAGGTATGGTTGCAGCTTGCCGTAATGATTTAGACAGAATATGCCCGGGCTCTATCTCATTCAGGCGTTCAACAACAGAATTAAAATCCGCCAGACTACCAATATTTATGAATCCTTCCTCTTTTTTAACATAATTTAGCGGAAGCTTATCCAGAAAAACGATGCGATTTCCGTCTTTAAGCTTTATTCCGGTTAGATGAGTTCCCCCACCATGGAGAACAGCTTTTTCATCTTTTATTAAATCAAGAGCTTCTTCAATATGGTTAGGGTATTCCCATTTAATATTTTTCATTGACTTAGGGGTGTATTTAATATTTAGAACCAACTAATATAGGAATTCAATTCTTTATTGTCAAATCACAGAGAGTGGTTTCTGATAAAGCTGAATTACCAGAAGATTAAAAAAAGCATTCTTATAAAAATTATTTTTTCCTGCCGTAATTGGATTATGTTATAGAAGCCATAATCTTCGGCAGGCATTTTCGAAGTAAAGGTAAATTATAAAATTAGCATCCATTTTCTAATGAGTCGGCAATGGCAGAAAGCACCAAGAATGTGCAGCATATAATGGGCAAACACATCAGTTTGCATAATTTGCATCAGAATAATTTATTAGCTATTGCAGACGGAAATAATAGGTAATTGTACCTTTTTGATATGCCGGTGCATTGGGATCCCGGTCAAACTTTGCATTTAAAGCAGCTTTTTTTGCAGCTTCAAGAAGATTATCATTGAGGGTTGTTGAACCTTTTACCCCTGAAACGGCTTTGGTTACATTACCATACTTATCCACAGTAATTTCCACAACTACTTTTCCCTCAACCTGATAATTGTATTCAGGTTTAGGCAATGATTCAGGATTTCTTCCTGAAAGACTGTAATTCATATTTCCCATACCTTTGCTATCCACATCAGCATGGTTATCTGAATAAGGGGTTCCGCTTTCTCTTCCCTGATTGCCTTCACCTTCGGTTTCTCCTTCACTTTCTCCTGATTCTTCACTGCTCTTTCCGGGATAAAGCGCATTCTCATTTACCTCTCTCTCTGGTTCTGTCTGTTCTTTAGTTTCTTCTTGTTTTTCCTGTGGGTCTGGCTTCGGTTCTGGTTGTTTTTCTTCTTTTTCCTGAGTTTCCTTTTTCTCTTCAACCGCAGGAGCCTCTTCATGATCCTGTGTTATAACATCTTCAGCTTCTTGTTGCTCCTGTTGTTTTGGCTCCGGCCTTGACTCCTCCTGTTGTTTTTGTACTTCAGCTCTTTCCGTGCTTCTTTCCAGTTCTGTTGCTCCGGCAGCATCCTGAGTATTCCCAAAATTTATCATGATTCCTTTTTCAGCGGGAAGAGGCAAAGGAGTAGAGAAGCCAAAACTTAATATAAGAATGGCCAATATTCCATGAAAGGCAATGGTGCCCAAGATTCCTTTTTTATGTTTTTTAAAAAATTCCAGCATAATCTATTCCGCTGTTGTTGCTAAAATAAGCTTCCATTCATTTTTGTTGGCAATATTCATAACCTTTACAATATGCTCAATGGGTACTCTTTTATCCGCATTAACTGAAATTGTAGGTTCTTCTACGCCTCTTCTGTTAAATTCTTCTTTTAAAACGTTTTCCATTTCAGAAAATTGCACCTGATCTCTACCTACATAATAATTGATATCACTGGTTATTGATACACTTATTACGGGAGAAGCGGCAGTTTGATTAGAACTTTGAGGCAATAAAAGTTTCAGTGCGTTTGGGTTCACTAAAGTTGAAGTTACCATGAAGAAAATTAACAGCAGAAAAATTATATCTGTCATTCCCGACATGCTAAAAGTTGTACTGATTTTATTTCGAGGTTTTAACTCCATAATTACTTAAATTAATATGCACATAAATTACTCAACAGGTTCGTTCAGCAAGTCCATAAATTCCGTGGTATTCAATTCCAGTTGGTAAACTACCTTTTCAACCTTAGCCACCAGAATATTATATGCAATGTAGGAAATAATACCCACAATCAGACCTGCCACTGTAGTCACCATGGCTGTGTAGATTCCGTTAGATAAGAGGGTAATATCAATGTTGCTTCCTGCATTTGCCATGTCATAGAAAGCCCGGATCATACCCATAACAGTACCAAGGAAACCAATCATCGGTGCAGCGCCTGCTGCTGTTGCCAGTGTAGGCAAACCTTTTTCGAGTTTTGAAATTTCCAGTTTTCCAACGTTTTCAATAGCTGCAGTGATATCATCTAACGGGCGACCGATTCGCTGTATGCCTTTATCGATCATTCGTGCAACCGGACTATCAATAGATTGACAAAGCGTTTGTGCTGACTCAATTTTATCGTCATGAATATAGTCCTTTATCTTATTCATAAAATTAATATCCGTTTTTGAAGCCTTTGAAATAGCAAAGTATCGTTCAAAAAAAATGTACACTGCAAGAATAGACAATATTAGAATGGGTATCATTATCCACCCACCTTTTAGGACTAAATCCCAAAATTGCAATGTTGTTTCACCAGCCTGCCCGTTCTGAGCTGCTGCAGCTAAAGTATCCTGTGACGTAGATTGAAGTAATGCCAAATAATTCATAGTGTTTTCTGATTTTAAACTTTTTCTACAAAAATAATAAACTAATTTGTTTCCTTACGTTTCTTCTTTTTAGTAATATCTCTGAATAACTCTCCAAAGCTGTTAAAGTCTTCTCTGTAATACAATCCGGCTCCCTGAATATACCTGGTCTCTTCGTAAAGGAGTCTGTCGCTGTTGCGATTAAAAAACTTCAACCGTAATTTGCCGCTTTGTGTTAGTTTCCAGTCTATTCTTACATCTCCTACAATTTCACTCGCCTGAGCGTACCTTCCACCAGAGGCTACATTTCCGTTAATAATAAGTCGATCATTCAACAACTGGGTTGAAAGAGCCACCTCCATCTGATCTCTTGAAATATCATCTCCAGGCTGGTAATTCACACCAATATCCCAGTTGTTAGAAATTTGAGAAAGCCAATGGCTAAGCTGATTTGAAAGCAACTCACTTGTTGTAAAGGCCATGCCTGTGGCACCTAATTCATTTGGATCTGTCTGACCTGCCAAATATTGCTCAGCAGGCATAAAGGTATTTAAAACCAACAACGAAAGAAATTGTTTGTTCATCTCTTCCTCACTGGTTAAAACTGAATTCAACCTTGCTTTGGTGCTTTCATCAGCAGTGGGGAGGTCTATTTCAAAACTAATCTCAGGATTGTTAAGCTTTTCTCTTAAATTCACCTTGCATTCAACCGGAATTCTTTTTTGATAGGTTGATGTGGTGTCCAGGAATAAATTGTCCAGGGAAGTTCTCAAATTATAGACCGCGGTTACATCAATATCGGCATCCTGAGGATTTCCATTCCAAACTATCCGGCTTCCTTGTTGAATTTCAAATTTTTTATTTATGACATTCTTAAGAGAAAACATATAGTCACCTTCTTCAATGATATATTCACCAAAAATTCTGAAGTTACCTGTTTGATTTACTTCCATATTTAAACTTCCCCTTCCGTTTGCCTTAATCATGTCACCAAGTTCCGGATTAAAGATCAAGCGGGTTTCCGCCTGTGGAGTAATGTCAAGATCAAAATTCATGTCAATTCCCGATAAATCTACATTGTATCCATCTGCCTCATCGCTGATCTTCTCACCATCTTTACTGGTAAAAGTTACAAATTTTGTTTTTCTTTGTTCCTTAGTGCTGTTAATAGGCAGATTAATAATTGTGTTTTCGCTGGTAGTCAATGAAGCGTCAATCCCCAATATGTTAGCAGATGTATTTCCCTGAATATTTAAAAGACCGGATACATAGCCATCGCCATAATAAATTGAATTATGGAAGCTATTCGTATTTAAACCCCGAAATTTTTCAGCGTCAATTCTAAGGTCATAGGAAACATTTTTAAACTTATGAAGGTCAATATCCCCATCAAGAACAGCCTGATTGCCTTTACTGTCATAAACATTGACCTGATTGAATATGAGTTTATTATTTTGCACATCCAATTGATGGGTGATGAAATAGCGGGTTTGAAGATAATCTACTGTAAGAGCAGATTTTTGCATCGTTAACTTACCATTAAGCAACGGTTCTTTTGTACTTCCATCAAGCTTCAAATTTCCGCTTAATGCTCCTTTTACGTCGGAGAGGCTATTTTGAAGAATTGGATTTAAGATGTTCATTCTTAATTTATCCATAGCAATATCGAAATCCAATTGCTGCATTTCAGGTGTATATATTCCTTTAACGTCTAACGTTTTTAATTTTCCTCTTTTACTCTTAAGATTAATTAAGACATCTTTTGTCTTACTTTCCCATCTACTTTCAATCGTGGTATTACCAATAGTCTGTCCATTCATCTGAAGTGTATCAATAGTCAGATTAGACTGAAAAACAGGGTTGCCATATAAATCTCTCACTTCAGCCTGTCCTTCAGCTAAACCGTCTAAATCAAATTTTCCCCCTGGTAAAAAAATATTCGTATAATCAAGATCTATATCCTGTAAACCGATAGTCAACAGATCATCGGGGTTTTTTGAAATTCTTCCATCTATAACCATTCTTTGTTTATTATGATGGAACTTAAGGTTATTGAATTGAATGCTTGAACTATCGATATTTATGGAACTCCTTTCCAGATTCCAGATTTCTTCATTTAATCGTACTTTACCCGGCAAAACATGGATTTTTGAATGAATATTTTGAGTTTCAGGTGAGCGATCAAAATTTATAAGCGCAAGCATTTCCCCTTTAAGTTGATATGTAGCAGGATCTTTCCAGTCAACCATTAGTTTAGAAGTATTATCCCCGGTTATTGATTTTAGCTTAAAATTTTCAAAGTATGCTACTTGTTTATCCCCTATCGGGAAAAGTTTATCAAAGGTAGTGATTAAAGAGAATAAGGTATCCTGAGAAGCACTTGTTAGATGAAAATTATTCAGTAAATAATTGCTATATTTAAATGTATCCATTTTAGCTTCTAATAAAAAATCTTTTTTTGAACCATCATATTCCAAGGTCAGTTCAGAATTCTTTGCAACACCAAGTTTTGGTATGAACAGTTGAGTGATGGGATTAATATTTTTCAAATCGACATTAAGCTTAAAATTGTTTTTAATCTTTACATCTGAAGTATCATCAGCATCTTTGATCATAACCGGAAGATAAGAGTAGAATAAATTTTTCAATGATTGATAAACACTTGATGATTGATATTTGCCTACAAGCGCTCCATCGATATAGTCCGAGTTTAAGAAAATTTTCTGAGTATCTTCAGTATGTGTGGCATTGATTTTAAAATCATCCAGTTTCAATTTTTTATTGTCTTTAATCAGCAAACCCTCTGTGAGGTGAATCTCTCCTGAAGCATTATCAATACTATTGCCTTTAAAATTTGAAACCAACTTAGCAGAAATAAAAGCCGTGGTGTCATTCTCTACAAAATTCAAAGCGTTTAATTTTGCTTCTTTTACTTTAGCGTTAAAATCGAAAACAGGGATTTCCTCAGAAAAATCAATTCCACCGCTAAAATTAAAATTCACATTCGGGTCTTCAACTGTTAAGGCACCATCGTACTTTCTTTCTGTAAGTAACCCGTGAAGTTCAATATTTTGATAGTTGTATCCATTAATTTCCAGCTTTTTGATCACTCCATCAGTATTCGCAGTGAATCCTTGATTTCTCACCCCGGTGCCATTGATCTGAACATCCATACTTAAATCACCAAAATTTTCAGTGTTATTGATAAGTCCCCCAAGATCGAAGTTTTTTGTTTTTATATTTCCATTAATGTTAACTCGTTTGTTTTTTTGGGGTTTGATTGAAATGTCTGTGGAAATTTCACCCATTTCAGTCTTCAAATTTCCATAAGCCACAAAATCATCAAAAAAACCGGTGAAATTACCGCTATAACTTACAAGCCCCAGGTTACTCAGGTTATCCGGCACACTTATAGCCTTTGAATTAGGTAGAAGCGAATTCAAAACTCCTAAATCATTCACCCCGGTGCGAAAACGTTCGATATCTACATACAGGTAGGTTTCAGAAAATTTCGGTAATCCATCTGTATTGAAGCTTGTTTGAATTTCAGTATGATTACCCATAGCTGCATAAATATTGTTACCTCTCAGGCTGTTTACTGAACCTCTAATTGTTCCTGAAAAAACAAAATTCTTATTGGGAATACCATGAAATGGTTGCGCGAAATAAGCCAGGTCATGAAATCCAAGGTTTGATCTCTGAATAGCAACATTTAATCTGACCTTTTTAGTAAAATCGTCAAAGTGCTCATAACCACCATGATTCAATATAACAGAATCAGCATTAATAAAAGAGTATGGAGTACGGATAACCAGATTCCGGAATCCTCCCTTTTCCTGATGGATAAACATTTCAGTGTCCATATCCAACAATCTGAAGCCGCTTTTATCCTGAAAAGATATTTCAGAAAGATTGAAGTTAATCTTTCCACTGTCTGCATCAAAATTTTCTACATGAACGTTAAAACTATCCAGCTTTATTCTGTTAAAATCTAATCCATAATGTTTTTGGGCTGGTTGATTTGAGGTAAAATTAAATTGTGAATCCTTAATTTTAATATCCCCAAATTTTATATGCATTCTGGCTTTAGTTGTATCTTTTCGTTTCAGTGCTTCCACTAAAAATTTAATATTGATGTTTTTGGAAGTATCGTTACGTAAATGTATTCGGGCATTTTCAAGCTCCAGATTTTTAAAGAACAATTCTCTGTCTCTCAAATTAAATAATCGTAAATGTCCGGTAGCTTTTTTTGAAGTAAGCAAACTATCTCCTTCCTGATCTTCAATATAAATTCCGTTTAAAGTCAGCTTGTTAAACAACTTATAATCAACAGTTTCAACCTTAAATTTTGTATCCAGGTCACGCGAAAAGATAGCTGTTAGCTTATCCGCCAGGTAATTTTGCACATTGGGATTTTTGAGCAAAAAATAACTTGTTGTACTCAGGCTTATAATAACCAGCAGTAAAATGAGTAATATTTTATATAATTTTTTAATAGTTTTGCCCTTTCTATACTATAGAATAATAACGCAAATTAACAAAAAATAGTTTTATTAGAGAACATAAACCATACCATTAATGAGTATAACAATATTAGGAATAGAATCTTCTTGTGATGACACATCTGCCGCTATTATAAAAGATGGTTATCTTTTCTCAAATATCATCTCGGGTCAAAAAGTACATAAAAATTATGGGGGAGTAGTTCCAGAGCTTGCATCGCGTGCACATCAGCAGCACATTGTACCTGTGGTAGATCAAGCATTTGAAGAATCCGGAATAAACAAAAAAAATGTTGATGCAGTAGCTTTCACACAAGGACCGGGCTTGCTCGGATCGCTGATGGTCGGTTCTTCCTTTGCAAAAGCCTTTGCCGTAGCCAGGGACATACCAATTATTGGCGTAAATCATCTGCAGGCCCATATTCTGGCCCATTTTATTCGCGATCCAAATAAATCAGAAGAAGAAATTCCGGAATTTCCCTTTCTATGCCTGTTAGTTAGCGGCGGACATACTCAATTAGTAAAAGTCAACAGTTATTTTGATATGGAAATCATTGGCCAGACAATTGATGACGCAGCAGGAGAAGCCTTCGATAAAACAGGTAAAATCTTAGGATTACCCTATCCTGCAGGACCCATTATTGACAAACATGCAAAGCAAGGGAATCCATATGCTTTTAAATTCACCAAACCAAAAATTGAAGCTTTGAATTATAGTTTTAGCGGGCTGAAAACTGCAATACTCTATTTTCTGAGAGATAAGGTAAAACAAGATCCTGATTTTATCAAAAACAATTTCAATGATCTTTGTGCTTCAATCCAGGATACAATTGTTCAGATACTAATGGAAAAGCTCATATTAGCTGCCGATCAAACAGGGATTAAAGAAGTTGCCATTGCCGGAGGTGTTTCTGCTAACTCAGAGATGAAGAAAAAATTACAGCAAGAAGCTGACCAACACAACTGGAAAATCCATATTCCTCAGCTTCAATACACCATGGACAATGCAGGGATGATTGCGATTACAGGATATTACAAATATCAATACCAAAGCTTTGACTCATTAAATGTTGTACCCGAAGCACGATTAAAATATTGATTCTTTTCTCATTGTTGCTCAGTCTAATCAATGCTTATTTGTTTTTGGCTATTGGATTTTAGCCTTTGGCTGTTAGATTTTGATTTTTCGGCGAAAAATTGGTTTTCAACGCATCTTATAATCTTCTTAATGCTCAATCTGATGGTAACAAACGATTTTTGTTTATTTTCTAAGAGAAACGCAGGAACAAAAAACTACATGCCTAAATCCTGCATAAAAAGCGATTATATGAAGCTTATGTAACTATGTTCGAAAACATTGCTTTGATTCCTGAACCATAACAAAAATCATTTGTCATTCAATCCTGAAACG
>CAYFRV010000003.1:36943-40163 GCA_964345495.1 uncultured Bacteroidales bacterium
ATTGCTTTGATTCCTGAACCATAACAAAAATCATTTGTCATTCAATCCTGAAACGGTTCCTTTGAAACAGAATAAAATAAATCAAAATAAAAAGGAGAACTTAGATATGAAGACGAAATCAGTATTAGTCGGTGGTTATCAATCAGTAATAGATAACGGCAGGAATCATGCAGTTGTTACCGATTTACCAACAGAATCAAATGGGGAAGATTTTGGAGCTACAGCACTGGAATTAGCTGTAATGAGCCTGGCAGGATGTATCTCCACTATTTATAAGAAAGTTGCCGATAAAATGCGAATTGATGTCGCTAATCTTGATGTTGAATTAGATGCTGAGAAAGGCGAAGAAACAATCAGTAAAGTAAAGTGCGTGGTTAATGTAACATCTGATGCAACACAGGAAAAACTCGAAAAATGCCTGGATAATACAATGAAAGCCTGTCCGGTTGGAGTGCTTTACGAGAAAGCAGGTGTGGAAATTACTACTGAGCTGATAAAGCAGGCTCAATACATGAATGCCGACTAGTAAACGTAAAACCAGTTTTAGCGGGACATAAGTCAGATAAAAACTTTCAATACCCCATTAACTTCTCTTACAGTTTTTGGGGTTTTTATTTTTGCAAACACTTGGTCTTAAGTTTATATTAAAATTCTATCTTTGCGAAATTATATTGATCATTTAACATCATAATTATGTCTAAAGCAAAACCATCTATACCAAAAGGCACAAGAGATTTTTCACCGGAGATTATGGTGAAACGGAATTACATTTTCAACATTATAAAACAAACGTTTTCAAAATATGCTTTTCAACCCCTTGAAACTCCGTCAATGGAAAATTTGTCAACTTTGCTGGGCAAATATGGTGAAGAGGGAGATAAATTATTGTTCAGGATATTAAATTCCGGTGATTTTCTTGGGAAGGTAGATGATGAACTATTAAAAAGCAGAAACTTAACTGAAATTTCCTCAAAAATTTCCAATAAAGGACTGCGTTACGATTTAACTGTACCTTTTGCGCGATACGTGGTTCAACACAGGAATGAAATTACGTTCCCCTTCAAACGCTATCAAATCCAACCGGTGTGGCGTGCTGACAAGCCACAAAAAGGCCGTTACAGAGAATTTTACCAGTGTGACGGAGATGTAATCGGCACAGACTCCTTGCTCAGCGAAGTAGAGCTGATAAAAATAATGGATGAGGTGTTCTCAGCTTTAAATCTTGATGTGACTATCAAATTCAACAATCGAAAAATTCTGAAAGGCGTCGCTGATTACGCAGGTGCAGCAGATCATTTCATGGATATCACCATGGCTATTGATAAGCTGGATAAGGTAGGGCAGGAAAAAGTAAAGGAAGAATTACTCGAAAGAGGTATTGGCGAAAATGCGGTTAATAAACTTGAAAAATTCCTTGAAACAAAAGGAAATCATGAAGAACAGCTGAAGAATCTGGAAACCTTTTTTGCTTCTTCCAAGGACGGAACCAAAGGCATCGAAGAAACCAGGGAAATACTGGATTATCTTGAAGCGCTCAAATTTAATAATCATCTAGAATTCGATCCGAAATTGGCAAGAGGATTAGATTACTACACAGGAACTATTTTCGAGGTTAAAACGAACGAAATGGAAATTGGAAGCATTTGCGGTGGAGGGCGTTACGATGATCTAACCGGTGTTTTTGGACTAAAAGATGTCTCGGGTGTTGGAATATCTTTTGGCGCAGAGCGTATCTACGATGTTATGGAAAAACTTGATAAATTTCCGGAACAAATGCTGCCTGCTGCAAAAATCTTATTTGTAAATTTTGGAAAAAAAGAAGTAAAACACTCCCTGAAATTGTTACAGGAGCTCAGGCAAGAAAATATCATGGCAGAGCTTTACCCCGATAAAGCAAAGATGAAAAAGCAATTCACTTATGCAGATAATAAAAACATTCCCTATGTGGCTATCATTGGAGAAAATGAAATAAATAAAAATGTGATTACTGTAAAAGATATGAATTCAGGTGAACAAAATGAATTTACTATAGAAGAATTGAAAACTTTGCTTAA
Source organism: uncultured Bacteroidales bacterium (assembly GCA_964345495.1). Taxonomy (GTDB): domain Bacteria; phylum Bacteroidota; class Bacteroidia; order Bacteroidales; family UBA12077; genus JAGXLC01. The sequence continues at coordinate 38,998 of CAYFRV010000003.1, forward strand.
AGAAACCAATGCAAATTAAAGCCTGACTAACTGATATGAATTGCCTGCAAAAATATCTGAACCGTCCTTTGAAAATGGTGGGGAGTGACACCCGTTTCCCATGAGCAGAAAATCATTTTATAAATTAAACCTTTTTCGCTCATTACAAAATATCTAAACACTATGGAAAATATACATTATATATCTACAGAAACTTTAACATTTGAAGAAATTCGGGAAATTCTCGAAAAAAAATACATTCTGCAATTATCAGATACTGCCAAAGATCGCATTGTCAAGTGCCGAAACTATTTAGACACCAAGCTGGAAAAAACAGAATCTCCTATTTACGGAATAAATACCGGATTCGGTTCACTCTACAATCGTTCAATCTCCAGGGAAGACCTTGGCACATTACAACGTAATCTGGTTATGTCACATGCCTGTGGCACCGGAGACGAAATACCGGAAGACATCGTAAAATTGATGATTCTTCTGAAAATCCAGGCACTATCTCACGGAAATTCGGGAGTTCAGTTAAAAACAGTAGAACGGCTGATAGAATTCTTTAATAACGATATTTTACCCGTCATCTATCAATATGGTTCGCTGGGAGCTTCGGGAGATCTTGCTCCCTTAGCTCACATGAGCCTTCCGTTAATCGGACTCGGAGAGGTTAACTATAAAGGCAAAAAATGGAATACAGCAGACCTTTACAAAAAAGTTGGATGGGAGCCGATAGACCTCAAATCCAAAGAAGGATTGGCGCTTTTAAATGGCACTCAATTCATGAGTGCTTTTGCAACTTATTCAGTTATTAAAGCCTACGATATATCCAAATTGGCAGATCTTAACGGAGCACTCTCACTTGACGCATTTGACGGAAGAATAGAACCGTTTCATGATTCGGTAAATCAAATAAGAAAACAAAAAGGCCAAATCACAACAGCAAAGAATATCCGCTATTTGTTAAGAGATAGTGAATTAATAAAACAGAAAAAATCGCATGTCCAGGATCCGTATTCTTTCCGTTGCATTCCACAGGTACACGGAGCCACTAAAGATACAATTAATTTTGTTGCGGAGACAGTTAAAAATGAGATCAATGCAGTTACTGACAATCCAACAGTGATTCCTGAACAGGATCTAATTGTTTCTGCCGGTAATTTTCATGGACAACCGCTTGC
>CAYFRV010000004.1:0-34638 GCA_964345495.1 uncultured Bacteroidales bacterium
TGATTAGACTGATGCTTAATAGAATTTCTAAATAAAATCAAAACAGTTTCTTAATCTTTATCTTTGTCTTAATAATTTTAAACTCTTGTGAGAATATAGAAGATGATTCCGGAGAAGGATATCTTTTAAATGGTTGGGGTGTTGATACCTCTGATTTAACAGGTACTTCAATTATTAAAGATGCATTTCCTGTTGTCACTAACCCTAATTACACTACCAATAAAAATATTAATTTGTCTGAAAATGAACGAGTCATTGCTATTAGAATTAAGGATAGTGTTTTAGTGTTTCCTCTTAGATATATGGGTGTAGAAGTTCTAAACGACCAACAAGCTTCTTTATCATTTGCTGTTACATATTGTCCTATTACTAAAAGTGCTTATGTTATAAAACGTAATATTAATGACCGAATTCATACATTTTCAGCATCTGGTATCTTGTACAAGGATAATCTTGTCTTTTATGATTTAGAAACAGAAAGCTTATGGTCTCAAATGTTGTTTAAAAGTATTAATGGAAAATATTTACATAAAACTGTACAGACAGTTAATTCAATAGAGACAAATTGGGGAACTATCAAAAACCACTTTTCTAAAGTTAAAATATTTAATGGTGTTTATAATACTTCTTCTTTTAAAAAGATTGATCCAGATGATAATAATGGACTTGGTGAACAAATATATAATGACGATGAGAGAGTGTTTGGTGTTTTAAATTTTTCTATTGTTTATACTAAAAGTTATAAGGACATAAAACAGGATATAACCATTGAAAATTATAATAATTTCATTTTCATTTCTAGCAGTAAATATAATTTTATAGCAGGATATAATAACTTAGGTAAAATTTTTATTCCAGTAAAAAATAATTTTCCTCTGATAATGAAAGATCAAACAGGAATTAGATATGATATTTTTGGGCATCCGGTCTCAAACAATCAAGCACCAAAATTAACAAGCACCTATTCTTATGGAGCATTTTGGTGGGCATGGACTGATTTTTATAATAATTTTATGAAAATCGAGTGATTAAAAGGAACATTTCCCATTTTTGAAATTTTTACAGAAATTATAATAAAAAGGGAGAAGAAACTTTGTCAGGTTTTTTCTCCCTTTTATTAATTATTATCGATTTTTAACTTATGTTATTCCTTTATTTCTTTTAGGACTAACGTCTTGTAATTTGGATTTTGCCATGCATTAATAATTTCGTTGAAAGATTCGAAGGCATCAGAAGAGACAGTAGAATTATTGATTTTTAAATGTCTTTGAATATTTATTTTTCCATTTTTTTCGTCGATTTGAAGGTTAACCATCTCATTATCATTCTTTTTCTTTATGTCTAAATTCTTGTTTTTCAACTCCATAGTTTCTGGAAGCGATATGGTATAATCATATTTGATGTTAATTGGCCACTTAATTTCAAGAGGAGTGGTTCTTTCAGAAACCAAAGTTTTTAACTTTTGCTCACTAAGACCCGAGTTTACAATAGGAATATCTATCATTTGATACTGTCCATTTTTGTTTGTAGATATTTTTTGATTTATTGTATTAGTTACTTTTAAAACTTCATTGTCTAAGTTTTGTATTTCAAAATTGCTTATTGCATTTTGTGATATTCCCGGCATTAACAATGATTTTATATGATCTTTATTTTTTATTATTTCAAAATACGGATTTTCGCAATTACTTCTTTCATAGGTAATTGTTCCCGTTAGTAAATTGTTTTTTTCTAATGTTAATTCTCCTTTTACATTTATTCTGTTTTCCTTCTCTTTAACTTCTACAAATTTGGGTTTTTTATTTGACTTGTTTATAATTAAGTTAAGATCGTCAGAATGTTCATGTTTAGAATTAAAGTCATTGTTGTTAATTGCTGAAATGTAGAGAATTTCATCTTCCGGTTGCACTTTCACATAATATTGCTTAAGGGATTTAAAATTTCCAATATTTTCTTCATGAAAATCTGAAGGGATTATTCCTACTATTTCTGCATCAAATCCTACTTTTTTTAACAGACTTGATAGAACATTCGTCTTTTCAATAGCATTGCCTCCATTATTTTTTATTACGTGCTTATTATCCTTTGTTCTATAACCTTTGTATTCCTGTGGAATTTCAAAATGATTGATGTGATTTACTACCACATTTTGAATAGCTAGAATACTATCGAGCTTTGATGATTTATCTTCTAAGATACGGTTTAACTTTTTGTTAATTTCGTTAGGAATACCAGAGGATAATTGCTCAGTGAAATACGAATAAGCCTCTTCAAAATTTTTTGTGCTAAAAATCAGACGCGGTAAATGTTGTTTGTATTCCGGCTGACCATTATCATGAGGGATTGCTGAAATATTCTTAAATTCCCATTTGTATTCTTTAAAATCGCCATGGTTGGAGATATTTAATTTTTCTTCTGCATTAAGAAGTTTGTAGTTTAAATCTTTCTCCTTTGGAAACCGCACTTTTATGGTGAGATTTCTTATGGGAGATTTTTTAGCAAGGAGTTCGTTTTCCATTAGAAATGGTTTGAAATCCTTATCACTTTTTATTTCATAGTCTAAATTTATTGTAGAATTTTTCTCTAATCCTGTATGAGTGACAACCATTTCTCTTAAGTGACTATATGGGGGAGCACCCTCAGCAAAATGAGGCAAGACTTCATTATAGGCATTGTCTGGAGATGGAACTTTTTTCCCTTCTGAAGTTTCTGTAATAGATTCGTTTATTTTTAATTCCTGATAATCCGGATTGTATATAATGAAGGTTTCGCCATATAGTCTGTTAAATGCGTAATAACTTTTTAAGTCCAGTTCGTGTTGATAATGGTAATCGATGGAACCGTCTTTATTCAGAGTGTACACCTTTGTAATGTCCTGAAATATAGCATCTGCATTTTTGTATTCTTTCTTCGTACTTTCTTTACAGGATATTGTTCCTGTTATTAATGCGATAAGAAGTAATATTATAATTTGCTTATTCATTTTTCTTGTATTTTAAATTTTTTATAAACTTATTTTTCCAGAATTATGCTTTCTTCAGCCAGAGTCTTTTGAGCTTTTACTACATTTTTGAAATTTATCCATTCCTCAGGCTGATATTTGCGTTTATTAAATTTGATTTGTTGAGTTAATGTGATTGAATCTTCACTAAGTTTATATCCTCCTTTATATGTTGCTGAAGATCCGTCGATATCCTGAACGCCTGGAATGTAAGCTTTTGTCTTATAGTCAGGAAGTTTTATCTTTTCCTTTATTTCAACAAGTCTGCTACATCTGTCAGTGAATGGATATTTTTTGTTTTTTAGTTCAGGATTAAAATTTAAATGATAATTAACGTTCGTAAACAGCTCTTTAGCAAGTACTGGTGTGAATATAATTTCTTCATCTGTGCTGATGGCATAATTTGGAATTCTGTATTTGATTGTAATATGCATGTTTTCTTCCTGATAATTATAAGGGGCACTGTATTCCATTTTTAATATTTCTATGCCTGGTAAAGTTTCTCTAATTTTTCTTTCAAGAGCATTATCCCAATTTGATTTGAAGTTTCTGGTGAACATACTTCTCAGTGCTCCATCAGATTGCCCTTCGGCATCAATAGTGAATTTTCCCTCTAAAGTTCCGTCTTCCTTTAATGTGGATTCTCCGTTCATCCTAAAAAAGTGATTTTCTGGCGGGGAAACCGGAGTTTCTTTCAGGTCAGCTCCTTCGGGGACACCCAATAGATAGCCCTGTTGCTGCTCAAGGCTCGACCATAATTCCCTGGTAAATGGAACCCATGTTGGATCCAGTAACTTATATTCTCCATTGGAAAGCTTTACGACTGTTATACTATGGTTGAACTGGTCTGCCGGTATGTCCTCTATTTTTGAACCTGCCATTGTCATAGCTGCATAAGATTCAAAACCGGCTGCCCGGAGCATTGTGACAAGCATTCCTGCTTTGTCCTTACATACCCCGCAGCGATCTCTGAATACTACCGTTCCTTTATGCAATGTATAGCCTTCTCCTTCACCCATAGATAAACCTGAATAGCGAATATTATCAGCTACCCAATGGGTTAATTTGGAAATGCTGTCCATTTCAGTTTTGGCTCCTTGTAGTATTTCATCTACTTTCTTTTTTATGGTGTCGTTATACTCGAAACTGCCATAATCTTTATTCACATTATAGAACCATAATGATTTTTGGTCCCATTCTTTTGTGGTAGTTATAATTAGTTTAGGAGCTACATCCGAAGTGGCTACCATGTGAGGTTCTTTTGAAATGCTGCCAATGTTATTTTTAACAAAGGTATATTGAGTTTTATCACCAAGGTTATATCTTGATTTATAGACTCTTCCGTTATAAAATTGATTGTAAAGAGTTTTTGAGTTAGGAATTTTTACTTTATATACTTTTTTCTTAATTGGCTGATCGTTCCAGAATTCAACTATGTCATAGAAATGTCCTTCCATAGGTGGAACATATCGTGAATCACTTGGAACGTCTTCTTGTAATAGAGCATAGGTAAATCCCTTTCTGAACATAACAAGTTCTACTGCATCTCCGGGTTCTAACCTGCCGATATTTATCATTTTATGTCTGGCTCCCCAGTAAATCATTCGTGCAGGAGCCGGGTAGTCTTTTACTTTGTCCATGTCTAATTCTTCAACAGTTCCATCTTTACGATATATTTTCACAGTTTTAATCTGATGGAATGCTGATAACGGATCGTAACGAAATTTTAAATGGTTAAGTTTTTTAGCCCCCTCAGGAGTAAGCACTTTGTAGAGTCTGTGGATATTCCTGGAACTCATGCCGTTTTCTTTAACGTTTACGTCAGTGCTGTCGAAAATAATTAGATAATCTGCTTCCGGATAATCTGATGCATTGCCGGCATTGTTGATTAAACTGAATGGAACAGCGAAAAGCTGAATGCTAAAAAAGAACAAAATAACGGATAAAAAGGTTTTTCTGTGCATGATATGTAAATTTTGAGGTTAGTTTTTGACTCTAAAATAAGAAATTAATTTATAATCTTTTTAATTTTTGACTTTGATAATGGGTCTTGTGTTTAATAATGCGAATTAGTTAAATATTAATTAATGCTGAAGATATGATTAAATGAATTTACAAAACCAGACAAACAACTCAGTTGTTTTTGGATTTTTTTATGTGTTTTATTTATAGACCGGGTAATTCAAAGATTATCAAAGTTTCCGAAGATCTCCCGGTTATTAATTGAAAAGTCATTTAAATAATTTTTTTATTTATACTTATCAACGTAATTTTGCCGGCAGCTGAATTTTTAATTAAAATACAGGGGGAATTATGATTCAAGAATTGTTAAAAGAGCGTATTCTTGTCCTTGACGGGGCTATGGGAACAATGATCCAGGGGTATGATCTTTCAGAAGAAGATTATCGCGGAGAACGTTTCAAAAACATTAAACAAAATGTGAAGGGCAATCACGATCTTTTATCTATCACTAAACCAGAAGTTATCACGGAAATTCATCATGCTTTTCTGGAAGCAGGTTCTGATTTTGTTACAACAAACTCATTTAACTCTACTCGTGTTTCAATGGCGGATTACCACATGGAAGACCTTGTTTATGAGCTAAACGTAGAATCTGCGAAATTAGCACGAAAAGCTGCTGATAATTATACAAAAAAAACACCCGATAAACCCAGGTTCGTAACTGGTACAATGGGACCAACTAACCGTACCGCATCGGTTTCACCGGACGTAAATAAACCTGCATACCGTGCTGTTGATTTTGACGAGTTGAAAGATGCTTACTTTGAACAGGTCAGTGGTTTGGTTGAAGGAGGTGTAGATGTTATAATTATTGAAACTATTTTCGATACGCTCAATGCAAAAGCCGCTCTTTTTGCGGTTCAGGAATATAATGAAAAATACAGCACAAATGTGCCTGTAATGGTTTCCGGAACTATCACGGATGCTAGTGGAAGAACATTTTCAGGACAAACTCTGGAAGCATTTTATAATTCAATGTCTCATGTAAATTTGCTGAGTATCGGATTAAATTGCTCTTTTGGTGCTGAACAATTGAAAGAACCCATACAACACCTATCACAGATATCAAAATTTTTTATTAGTGCTCACCCAAATGCGGGCCTTCCCGATGAATTCGGTAATTATAAACAGTCAGCTGATGAAATGGCTCAACATGTAAGCTATTACATGGAAGATAAACTTATAAACATTATTGGTGGTTGCTGTGGGTCACGCCCGGAGCACATTGAGGCAATCGCAAAAGTTGCACAGAAATATTCGCCACGCCAAATACCTCAAATTGAAAAAGCTACAAGACTTTCTGGCCTTGAAGCAGTTACAATTACACCTGAACGGAATTTTGTAAATATTGGTGAGCGGACAAATGTGGCAGGTTCCAAAAAATTTGCACGATTAGTCAGGGAAGAGAATTTTGAAGAAGCGCTGGCAATTGCCAGAAAACAGGTAGAGGATGGTGCTCAGGTAATTGATGTGTGTATGGACGATGCCATGATGGATTCCAAAGCAATGATGAAAGAGTTTTTGAACCTGATTGCTTCTGAGCCCGATGTCGCAAAAGCACCGATAATGATTGATTCTTCAAAGTGGGAAGTCATAGAAGAAGGATTGAAATGTGTGCAGGGAAAATCCATAGTCAATTCCATTAACCTGAAAGAAGGAGAAAAGCAATTTCTGGAACAGGCTAATAAAATAAGAAAATATGGAGCTGCAGCGGTTGTGATGCTTTTTGATGAAAATGGACAGGCTGTAGATTTCAAACGTAAAACGGAAATTGCTGAAAGGGCCTATAAACTGCTCACTGAGAAGATCAATTTTCCACCGGAAGACATTATTTTTGATGCCAATGTGTTAAGCGTTGCCACAGGTATGGAGGAACACAATAATTATGCAGTAGAATTTATTGAAGCAACAAAATGGATAAAGCAAAATCTTCCTTATGCTAAAGTAAGTGGCGGGGTAAGCAACTTATCTTTTTCTTTTCGTGGAAATAATGTCGTACGCGAAGCCATGCATTCCGCATTTCTTTATCATGCCACAAAAGCGGGTATGGACATGGGTATCGTCAATCCTGCTATGTTGCAGGTTTACGATGATATTCCGGAAGAATTACTTGAGCTTGTAGAAGATGTGGTTTTGAATCGCCGCGAAGATGCCACAGAGCGACTAATTGAATACGCTGAAACAGTTAAGACATCAGGTAAGAAAAAAGAAAAAACAGAAGACTGGCGAGGTAAAGAATTACCTGAGAGAATTTCTTATGCGCTTGTTAAAGGAATTACGGATTACGTGGATAAAGATATGGAAGAAGCCCGGCAGGTTTATGATAAGGGGCTTGATATTATTGAGGGTCCACTGATGGGTGGCATGAATCGCGTTGGAGAATTATTTGGAGAAGGAAAAATGTTTCTGCCTCAGGTGATTAAAAGTGCCAGGGTAATGAAGAAAGCTGTGGCTTATCTGATGCCTTACATTGAGGAGGAGAATAAAGAACAGGGCGGTAGCTCTTCCGCGGGAAAAGTTTTACTGGCAACTGTGAAGGGCGATGTGCACGATATTGGTAAAAATATTGTTGGTTTGGTTTTGGCTTGCAATAATTATGAAGTCATTGATTTGGGAGTGATGATTCCAACTGAACAGATCGTTGAAGAGGTGAAAAAACAAAAGCCTGATATACTTGGACTTAGCGGATTGATTACGCCTTCATTGGATGAAATGTCTAATGTAGCTGATGAAATGGAGAAAGCTGGTCAGCATATCCCAATTCTTGTAGGAGGAGCTACAACTTCCAAAGCACATACAGCAGTGAAAATTGCTCCGCAATACAGTGCCCCTGTTGTTCAGGTAAAGGATGCTTCTTTGAGCGCAGGCGTTGTTGGTAAGCTTCTTTCTCCGGAGAAAAAGGAGGAGTTTACAAAGGAATTGAAAAAGGAGCAAGAGAGCCTGAAGGAGAAGCACCTTGGCAGGCAAAGCAAGAAAGAGTATGTTTCATTGAATGAGGCCAGAAAAAATAAACCGGAGATTGACTGGAAGAATTATGAACCTCTAAAACCATCATTCATAGGAGAGAAAGCTTTCAATAATTTTAGCCTTGAAGAGATTTCCAAATATATTGACTGGACATTCTTCTTTTATTCATGGGAGCTTCGGGGTAAATATCCGAAAATATTTGATGATCCCCAAAAAGGAGAGGATGCTAAAAAGTTGTTCAATGAAGGTAAGGAAATGCTCCAGAAGATTATTGATAAAAAGATGATTGAAACTAATGCAGTTGTTGGCTTCTATCCAGTAAACAGTATAGTTGATGACGTTGAGTTTTATGATGAGAGCAAACAAAATAATCTTTTAACTTTAAATTTCCTGAGAAATCAGCGACAAAAAGAAGCAGGGGACCCTAATCTCTGTCTTTCGGATTTTATTATGCCAAAAGAATTTGAAAGACCAGACTATATAGGAGCGTTCTTTGCTACTGCCGGACTCGGCGTGAATGAATGGGCCGAAAAATTTGAAAAAGAGAATGATGATTATAGTGCGCTGATGCTTAAGATTTTATCTCAAAGACTTGCAGAGGCTTTGACCGAAATGTTGCATGAGAAAGTCCGAAAAGAGTTATGGGGCTATAATCCAAAAGAGAATTTCACTCCTGAAGAATTGCTGAAAGAAAAATATCCCGGCATCCGCCCCGCTTTTGGATATCCTTCAATGCCGGATCATACGCAGAAGAAACCTGTATTTGATTTATTGAATGTTGATAAGCATACAAAAATTCAGCTTTCTGATAATTTTATGATGATCCCTGAAGCTTCTGTGAGTGGACTTTATTTTGCCTATCCACAGGCAAAATATTTTAATGTGCAGAAGATATTGGAAGACCAGTTGAAAGATTATGCAAAAAGGTCAGGCGTTGAAGAACAAACGGTCAGAAGATGGCTTTCTGAAAATTTGGCGTAATTCTTAATCCATAAAATAATTTTCAATCTGCGCTATTCATATTCTTGCGCAGATTGAAAATTTTTCATAACCTACCTGTTTTCTTTATTTTTTTATAATTTTCTTTCTGATTGCAGTGTTTTCATTTTGAATTTCCAGAATATATATACCACTGTTGAGTTTCCCCAGAGAGACCCTTTGTGTTTTTTGTGTAATTTTTGATGTAACAATCGTTTTTCCATTGATAGATTTAATTTTAAGGGTCTTGTGTATTATATTATCTCCTTTTATGAATAATGCATCTTCAACGGGATTTGGATATATATCGATGTTTTCAATTTCTATATTATCAATTGTTGTAGAGGTAGAGTCCGTTTCTTCATCGCTATTCTCATTTTTTTCTTCTTTTTCTAAAATTATGTTTTTCTGAAGATTAGAGTTCTCTATGTGGACAAATCCTGTGTCATTTTTGAAATTATGCGCTGAAACAGTATACTGAATGTCTATGTTTGGTAATACACTACCATAGATTACTTTACCGTTTGAAAAAGTTTTTAAAGTTCCATAGCCATCAAGATTTATTTCTGCATTTTCTATGTAGTTGCCTTTTTCATTTTCCACCACAAATGTTACCGTATATCCTTCGTCAATAATGTCTTCCAGATGAACAGCCACTTCTTTGGTATCATCATACTTGCCATCTGTTGCTTCGATTTTAAGGTTGAATTCCGGATTGCTTTCGTAATCCATCATTGATGGGTTATTAACTGACAATATACCGGTTGCTGAATCCAAAGAGAAAGCCTCCTCTGTATTTCCTTCAAGAATTTCGAAGGCTATTGAATTGGTGTCTTTATTTTCATTAAGTTTAATTCTTCCTATCCGATGGCCTTCTTTGGAGTTTTCTTTCAATGAAAATGAATTATCTCTTAATTCAGGTGGGATGTTTATAACATTTAATATCATTGATTTAGTGAATGATTTTCCATACTTATCGGTTGTTTTGATCGTCAGATTGTATTCTTCATTTTGTTCATAGTCGGGTTTTTTGTTAATAATGAGCTTATCATTTGATATTGAAAACATGTGATTTTGGTTATCGTCTTCAACTAACTTATAAATATGTTGGTCTTCATCATCCGGGTCTTCTGTATTTAATTCTGCAACGACAGAATTACAAGGCCTGGTTTCCTCTATGCCGTCATCAGAGTTAAATTCTATATTTGTAGGAGCGTGGTTGACAATTCGTTCCATTTTGGTAAGTCCTTTTTCTGTACCTATCCAAATATTTTCATCTTTTGTGGATATTGAATTCACGGAGTTACAGATTAATCCCGTTTCTGTATTAACCAGACGAAAAGTATCAGCTTTATAGATTGCTACTCCTTCATTCCCTCCGATAATGATACTGCCATCATTTGCTTCCGATATTGCAGAAATGTAAGAAAAGGGTAGGTTATCTTCAGTAGTAATGTTGTTCCATGATGTATCGCTGTATACAGAGATTCCACCATTGGTTCCGAACCATTTATTTCCTGAAGAATCGACAATAACAGTGTTGACGGTGTCATTTACGAGTCCTTCCTCTGTTGAATAGTTGGTGAACGTTCCTTCTTTGAAGCTGCTTGCCCCATTATCAGTAGTTATCCATACTGTTCCATTTTTGTCTATATCGATGTCGGTAATTTTATTGCTTGTAATTTTTTCTTCCGATGTTGTGTAGGTAGTCCATTCCTCATTATTATAAACAGATATTCCTGAATTTGTTCCAAACCATTTATTTCCTGACGAATCAGTTGCTAAACAATTGACATTATTGTCCACAAGTCCATCCTGTTTTGTATAACTTACAGCTGTGTTTTCTGTTATATGTGTTACTCCACTTTCGGTTCCAATCCAAATTGTTTCATCCACATCAAATGAGACATCATTTACTTTATTGCTAATTAACCCGTTTTCAATCGTAAATGTTTGCCATTCCTGGTCACTATGAACAGTTAAACCGTTTTTCGTAGAAAACCACATTCCTGTATGATGGTTTGTTAAATTATTAATGTAATTACATCTTAATTCCTGGATATTTGACCATTGGTTTGATTTATATACTGCTGTTCCTTTGTGAAAACCTGCCCAGATTGTTCCATTTTCGTCCGACCATAAAGTTTTATAAATGTTTGAAACCAGATTGGAATTGTCTTTGTGGAAATGAGTAAAATTACCGTTTTCATAAACAGATATGCCTCCTCCGTTGGTACTGACCCATATACTATCCTCATTTATTTCAATGTCGTTAACCTCATTGCTTAGCAATCCATTTTCACTGTCAAAGAAATCGTAAGAATCTCCATTGTAGTGTAATAATCCGCCGTCTGAGCCAATCCAGATGTTGTTTCCTTTAATCGAAATTTTATTAACCCACGAAAGATTTATTGAATCAGGCGTTTGAAAAGTTTCAATTTCCTCCCCGTCAAAAATATCTACCCCGTTGATGGATGCAATCCATAGTTTGTCGGATGTATCTATTGCTAAAGAAGTTACTATATTGCTTGATAAACCATCGCTTTCATTTAATGTTTTTGTAACCTCTCCTTCGTCCGGACTGTATAAATCTACTCCCTGGTCGGAACCGACCCAAATCTGGTTATCCTCAGTGATTAAAATGCTTTTAATTTTATTGCTTGACAGACCATCCTCTTTGGTAATTGAATCCCATTCAACCCCATCAAAAATGGAAATACCTTTATCCGTACCAATCCATTTTTTTCCATTATTATGAATTGCGATACAGTTAATATGGTTATCTGTTAAATCTGCCGAAGTATTTGAATAAGTGTTAATTGTATTTCCGGATTTATCTTTTTGTACTATTCCGTTTTCAAAGGTTCCAATCCAAATATTATCATTTTCTCCCGCAATAGCGTTCACATTGTTTACGAAGTAGTTCTCTGTAGTTATAATTTGAGCATCAATAGTTGAACTGCAAAGAATACAGGCTAGTAATAGAAATCCAATTTGTTTTAACTGTGTCATGATTTAATCATTCTTTTTTTTCGTTTGTCTAATTAATGTTTACGTTCGTCAAAAAAATTTGCATTAAGTATTTTTACCTGTTTTTTTGTTTGGGTATAAATACTGCATTGAGTTAAATTGTTGATAATTAATTGATTATTAACTTATCTTGTTGGTGTTTTTTGTTTATTTTTTTTAAAAGTTAAACTACTGATTTTTAGATCAATAATGGATTTTGCTCATAATAGTTTATGATTTAGGAATAGGTAATTTTACGTATGTGATAAAAGTACCAGGGTAAAAATACCTGGACAGGTATGCGAAAAAATATTCAAATCGTTCCCACTTAAAAATGGTTTAATTTTTGTATTTTCATCTATATATTGATTAAATTTATGGGTTCACTAAACTATCCGCTTATGAAAACAAAGAAATCAATGATATTAATGGTTATATCATTACTTATAATGGGTGAATTTGCTTATTCACAAGCTTTAAAAGACGTAGTAACCGGCAATAATGAGTTTACTTTTTCTTTGTATGATGAAATTAATAATGAGGCTACAAACGTATTTTTTTCACCCTACAGTATCTCATCGGCTTTGGCAATGACTTATAATGGTGCAAGAGAGACAACTAAAGCCGAGATGGCTGACGTGATGAATTTCCATAAAAATGAAGAAATTCTGTCAAAGAATTTTTCAGAGCTGAACAGTCATATTACAAATTTATCTTCAAAGAAAATTCAGTTGAATATAGCTAATTCAATATGGGGACAGCAGGATTACGGTTTTGAAAAACGTTTTCTTGAATTGAATAATAAATATTATGGTGCCGGTGTGAAAGAGGTGAACTTCAGAGAAAACTATAAAAGTATCCGGAAAGATATAAATAAATGGGTGGAGGATAAAACACAGGAAAAGATTAAGGATTTGATTAAAAAGAATATGCTCGACCCCATGACTCGTATGGTGCTGGTCAATGCAATTTATTTTAATGGAAAGTGGGAGTATCCTTTTGATGAGAAAGATACCCATGAGGATGTGTTTTATGTTTACGCTGAATGTGAGACAAAAGTGGATTTTATGCGGAGGCAGGTTTCTTTGAAATATTATGAAGACGACCTTGCACAAGCGATTGAAATTCCTTATTCAGGAAAATCTCTGTCAATGATGGTGATATTACCTAAAGAAAGATATGGTATGGAGCAACTGGAGGAAAAGTTGGACGAAGAATTGTATGATTCATATCAAAATTCTATGACAACAAAAAAAGTGAAACTCACCCTTCCAAAGTTTAAAATAACTGAAGATTACGAATTAAATGACCCTCTTAAAAACCTGGGAATGGAATCTGCTTTTGGTAAAAATGCCGATTTCAGTGGTATGACAGGGAAAAAAGATTTGTATGTCAGCAATGTGGTTCATAAATCTTTTGTTGAAGTCAATGAAGAAGGTACGGAAGCTGCAGCAGCCACAGGAGTGGTGATGAGAAAAACTTCGGTGAATTTGGATAAAAAGGAATTTAAAGCCGATCATCCCTTCATATTTTTTATTAAGGATAATCAACACGATACTATTCTTTTTATGGGAAGAATAATGAATCCTGGAAAATAGGAAAGTCTACTGTTGCTCATATGGTTGTACAAAAAAGGGGTATTTTTATATCCCTTTTTTTTATTTATTTTAGAGCAAAATAAAATTGTTGATCATGAAGATTGTTTTTCTGGGTGCCGGTAACCTGGCCACAAATTTGGCCCCCGCTCTTTATCAACACAACCATTCTATAGTTCAGGTTTATAGCCGCACTATTGAAAATGCTTCCCGATTAGCTGAGAAGTTTCATGCACAACCAATTGATACAATTCAGAAGTTAGACAAACAAGCGGATATCTACATCCTGGCTTTAAAAGATGATGCTTTGTATGAAGTAATACCTTGTTTACCGGACATTTCAGCACTTTTTGTTCACACGGCTGGAAGTGTCCCAATGAGTATCTTTGAAGGAGCAGTTAAGAATTATGGCGTTTTTTATCCACTTCAGACTTTTAATAAAAACAGGATTGTCGGGTTCTCGGAAATTCCCGTCTTTCTTGAAGCTAATTCATCAGAGAATTATAAGGTGATGGAAGAATTAGCATGCCAGATTTCATCTAAAGTACAGCCGGCAAATTCTGATGACCGTTTGGCTATCCATGTAGCGGCAGTTTTTGCATGCAATTTTACAAATTTCATGTTTGTCGGGGCAGACGAATTATTACAAAAACATAATCTTTCTTTTCAGCATTTAAAGCCATTAATTAAGGAAACTTTTGCAAAAGCTCAGGAGCATGCTCCGGCAAAAGTGCAAACCGGTCCGGCTGTGAGAGAAGATACACAAACAATTCAGTCGCATTTAAAGATTTTGTCCAATTCTGGTATGTGGCAAAAATTATATAGATTTGTAAGCGACATGATAGTTGAATATTATAATACAGAAAATGAAAAACGACAGTAATTTTAAAGAAGATCTGAAAAAGGTGAAAGCTTTTGCTTTTGATGTGGATGGCGTATTTACCAATGGCAAGGTGTACTTGTTTTCATCTGAAGAGTTTGTTCGTGCAGTTAATATCAAAGATGGTTATGCTGTGCAATATGCCATCAAAAAAGGATTCCCGATAGCAGTAATTAGTGGCGGAGATTCGGAAACAGTTAGAAAGCGATTTCAAAAACTGGGAGTTACTGATATTTATTTGAAATCAGCCGACAAGATGGAAGACCTGAAAGATTTTTATTTTAAATACGATTTAAATCCTGAGAATATTTTATACATGGGAGATGATATTCCCGATCATGAAGTAATGAAAGTTTGTGGTATTCCGACTTGTCCAGCAGATGCTGCCGTAGAGATAAAATCTATCTCGAAATATATCTCAAATTTCAAAGGAGGAGAGGGATGTGTGCGTGATGTTATAGAACAGGTGCTTAGGTTAAAAGAAAAATGGATGGATGAAGAGGCTTCTTCATGGTAAATACCCTATTTATGAAAGATTATTTACAGTTGGTGCGTTATAAAAATTTGATTATTGTTGCATTGACACAATATGCAATACGTTGGGGAGTGATAGACCCGATGCTTTCAGCCGCATCAACAAACCTTCCAAATGCTGATTTCCATTTGCAATTGGGGTCATTTCAGTTTTTTTTATTGGTTTTATCTACCGTTTGTCTTACTGCTGCAGGATATGTCATAAATGATTATTTTGACACCCGCACCGATTTTTTAAACAGACCCGGTAAAGTGCTTGTAGGAACAAAAATCCCCCGGCGGCAAGCCATGGTGATGCACATTCTTTTGAGTTTTGTCGGGGTAGTTCTGGGTTTTTATATCTCTTTTCATATAGGAATTCCATTGCTTGGGTTTATTTTCCTTATTATTAGCGGGATGCTATATTTTTATTCTACTACTTATAAACGTCAGTTTTTGATTGGAAACCTCCTTGTTGCCATTATGACAGGTTTGGTTCCGCTGATGGTGATCTTATTTGAGCTACCCGAATTAAATAAGGAGTATGGAAATGTTCTTGTAAGCTACAATACAGATCTGATGTATATCTTTTATTGGGTGGTCGGGTTCTCAGTATTTGCTTTTCTTACCAATTTCATTCGTGAAATTATAAAGGATATGGAAGACTTTGAAGGCGATAGTATTTATGGCAGAAATTCTGTTCCTGTGGTTCTGGGTGTGAAGAATGCGAAAATTATTGTTAATGTGCTTATTATTATTACTTTGTTTTTGTTATTATTTGTTTATATCCGGTTTTTAGCAGACCCAATTACTTTAATATATTTTTCCTTGTTTTTATTTTTACCTTTTTTATTTTTGAGTTTCAAAACTATGAAAGCAAAAAATAAACCGGACTACCACCTGATAGGTAATGGACTAAAAATCATAATGCTTGCTGGTATTGTCTATGCCTTTGTTGCTAGATTTATTATCCAAACTCAAATATTATGACACTTCTTAAAGTTTTAGAGAATTATAAAATTATTCTTGGCTCGCAATCTCCACGAAGACAGTATCTCCTGAAAGAACTTGGAGTGAAATTTGATGTTAAGCTGAAGCAGATGAGTGAAGAAATTTATCCCGAAAACCTGCAGAAAGAGGAAATTCCCCTTTATTTGGCCGAAGAAAAAGCAGAAGCCTTCGATAATGAAGTGGATGAAAACACAATTGTAATTACTGCAGATACGATTGTCTGGAAAGATGGAGAAGTGCTCCAAAAACCGGAGAATGAAAAAGAGGCTTACAGAATTCTGAAAAAGCTATCGGGTTCTATGCATCAGGTTTATACTGCCGTTTGTATTCGGATGAAAGATAAGAAGCACACCTTTTTTTCAAAAACAGATGTGTATTTTAAAACACTTTCTGATAAGGAGATTAAATACTATATAGAGAAATATGAACCCTATGATAAAGCGGGTGCCTACGGTATCCAAGAATGGCTTGGGTACATTGGGGTAGAGAAGATTGAAGGTTCTTTCTTTAATGTAATGGGACTACCGGTTCAAAAGCTTTATGTAGAATTCAAAGAGTTTTTAAATATTCAATAATTAAAATAGATGATCAAATGAAGAAATTTGTACTTGTTATAACTATTATAGCGTTTGTGTTTAATTATGCAGGCGCAGGTGAAGGCATGTGGATACCCAGCCTGTTGAAAAAGTTTAATATTGACGACATGCATGAAAAAGGCTTTAAACTGTCTGCTGAAGAAATTTACAGCATAAATAATTCAAGCCTGAAAGATGCTATTGTACTTTTTGGAGGAGGTTGTACCGGTGAGCTTATCTCTGATGAAGGCCTGCTCATCACTAATCATCACTGTGGATATGGTGCCATTCAATCTCATAGTTCCGTAGAAAATAATTATCTGGAAAACGGATTCTGGGCTGATAGTAAGGACGAGGAACTTGCTAATCCAAATTTAGAAGTTACTTTTCTTGTACGTATTGAAGATGTAAGTGAGCAGGTGCTTGAAAATGTTTCCTCTGATATGACGGAGTCGGAGCGGAGTGAAGCAATTCAGCAAGCCATTGGTAAGATTGAAAAGAAAGCTACCGAAGGAACAAACTATAACGCTGTAACGAAACCTTTTTATTATGGAAATGAATTCTATATGTTTGTTTATGAAAACTATAAAGATGTGCGTTTAGTTGGTGCTCCTCCTTCATCTATAGGTAAATTTGGAGGTGATTCTGATAATTGGATGTGGCCCCGCCATACAGGTGATTTTTCTTTATTCAGAATTTATGCCGATGAAAATAATGAACCCGCTGAATATGATGAATCGAATGAACCTTATGAGCCCAAAAAACACTTGTCGATCTCTTTAGAAGGATATGAAGAGGGCGATTTTACCATGGTGATGGGATATCCGGCAAGTACAGAGCAATATTTAACTTCTCACGGGGTTAGTTTGATTAAAGATGTCAGGCATCCAAACAGGATAGAGATTCGCGATAAACGACTTGAGGTAATGAACAGGTATATGGATGAATCTGAGTCGATAAAGATTAAATATGCCGCTAAACAATCAGGGGCAAGCAATGCATGGAAGAAATGGCAAGGAGTAATTCGTGGACTGGAACGTTTTAATGCAATCGAAAAGAAAAAGGAACTGGAAAAGCAATTTCAATCATGGACAAATTCTGATAAAAAACGTGAAGAGAAATACGGCAATCTGATCTCCGCATTTGAAACCACCTATTCTGAAGCCGAACCTGTATTTGTTGCGCGTGATTATTTTGTAGAAACCGGTTACTATGGAATTGAACTTGTCCGGTTTATGAGGAATTTTAATAAATTGCTTAAGCTTAATGAAAAAGATACATTATCTGATGTTACTTCGGAGCTTAAATCACAAGCAAAAGATTTTTTCAATGATTATGTGAAAAAAATTGACCGTGAAATTTGCCCGAAGATGCTTAAAGCCTACCATGATAATGTCGCAGAACGTTTTCGTTTTTCTACTTTTGATTTGATTGAAAAGCAGTTTGGAAACGATTTTGAGAAATACGCTGAACATCTTTATTCTAAATCTATATTCACTGATTCAAATAAAGTTTATGAACTACTTGATAACTTTGAACTTCAAGATACTACTGTTATTTTAGACGATCCTGCATATAATTTGGCAAATCAGTATTTTGAAACATATTCCGGAAAGATACGCCCATCTTATAATATGCAGAATACAAAGCTCGATAGCCTTTACAGGATCTATGTTACAGGGTTGAAACAGATGAAAGCAAATGAAGTTTTTTGGCCTGATGCCAACTTTACAATGCGTGTTGCTTATGGAGATGTTCAGGGATATAACCCGAAAGATGCAGTTGTTTATAGGCATTATACTACATTAGAAGGTGTAATGGAAAAAAACAGAAAAGGGATTAAAGACTATAAGGTGCCTGAAAAACTGAAGGAACTCTACAAACAGGAAGATTTTGGGAGATATGCACGTAAAGATGGTACAATGCCAATTTGTTTTGTGGCTACAAATCATACTTCCGGTGGAAATTCAGGTAGTCCTGTAATTAATGCTGAAGGTCATCTTATTGGAGTGAATTTTGACCGGAACTGGGAAGGAACCATGAGCGATATTATGTATGATCCTTCACAGTGCAGAAATATAACTCTGGACATTCGATACCCACTGTTTATTATAGATAAATTTGCCGGTGCAGATCATCTAATTGATGAGATGACAATCATTGAGGAATAATTTTTTATTGATTGTCAAATAGCAGTCCGGATTATTCTTATTTTTATTATCTCTGTTATATTTTTGGATTTGTTCACTCTCAAAAATATGACAGAGATTTTTTATAATATTCGCAATTAAATTATGATAAATCCAATGGGTAATTGTGGATTTGAAGGAATTCGTCTTTCAATATCTTATAATATTTAGATTATAGGATAAATATATCTGCCAAGTAGTAACTATTATATTAAGTTGAACCTAAACCCTTATTATGAGAAAATTTGTACTTACCCTACTAGTTGTATTGTTAGCAACATTTTCAATGTTTGCTCAGAAAGAGTATTACTTTAAATTTGAAATAAATGAAAGGGCAGAACTGGAAGTCATTACACGCATGATTTCCATTGATAATGTACACGAGCAAACGGTATATGCTTATGCCAACGAACAACAATTGGAAAAATTCAAACAAAAAACGGATTATAATTTGCGTATGCTGGAGCATCCACGTACGCATGCAAAGAGTGTCGACATGGCAACTTCAGTTGCTGAGATGTCTGATTGGGACAAATATCCAACGTATGATGTATATGTCCAGATGATGAATGATTTTGCAAATGATTATCCTGATATAGCATCTTTAGAGAATATTGGAACAACGGTTAACGGGAGAGATTTGCTGGTTTTGAAAATATCTGATAATGTTGATCAACAGGAAGATGAACCTGAATTTTTCTATACGAGTACCATGCACGGAGATGAAACTGCTGGTTTTGTATTTATGCTCCGTTTTATAGATTCGTTGTTAACGAATTATGGAAGTAACCCTGAAATAACAGATTACGTTGATAATCTAGCTATATTTATAAATCCCAATGCGAATCCGGATGGTACCTATAGTGGTGGTAATTCAACTGTTAGTAGTGCTACACGGGGCAATGCAAACGTGATAGATCTCAATCGCAATTTTCCGGATCCCGATGCCGGAGATCATCCGGACGATTATGACTGGCAACCCGAGACCATTGCGATGATAAACTTTGCAGAACAACACCATTTTACTTTATCTGCCAATTTTCACGGTGGTGCGGAAGTGGCCAATTATCCATGGGATACATGGGAAAGGGATCATGTAGATGATGCATGGTTTCAACACGTAAGCCATGTCTATGCAGATCCGGCAATTGCTAATAGCCCTTCCGGCTATTTTACCGGCATAAGTAATGATGGAGTTACACAAGGATACGACTGGTATTCCATTACAGGCGGCCGACAGGATTTTATGACTTATTTTCAGCAGTGCAGGGAAGTTACAATGGAAGTGTCTTCTCAAAAATTATTGTCAACAGATAGTTTGAGAGATTACTGGAATTATAATAAACAATCCCTTTTCAATTACATGGAGCAAGCGCTTTATGGAATACGTGGTATTGTTACAGATGAAAACGGAGGCCCGCTTGAAGCTATGGTTGAAATAGAAGCTCATGATTCTGATCTTGACAGTTCAATGGTTTTTACTGATCCGGATGTAGGAGATTACCACAGAATGATTGAACAGGGAACCTACAATGTTATATTTTCTGCTTATGGATATTTTACAGACACTGTTGAAAATGTTACAGTTAATTATGATGATTCTGTAAGAGTGGATGCATCACTAACTCCAAAATCAACATATACTGTAGAAGGAAATGTTACTAATGATGAAACGGGTGATCCAATAGAAAATGCTGAAGTTACTATTTTGAATACGCCTTTATCGCCTGTTTATACAAATTCTTCCGGTGATTATACAATTAGCGGGGTAATGGAAGGATCAAATACAATCCGGGTGAGAAAAAGTGGATATGCCACAGTTACTGATGATATATATGTGAGTGAATCCAACATTATTTTTGATTTTATTTTGTATGATGCTGATATTGAGGATTTTGAATCGGGCGATTTTTCTTCCTTTGCCTGGAACTTTGAAGGTGATGCTGCCTGGGAAGTTGTGAGTTCAGATGTTTACGAAGCCTCCTATTCCGCAAAATCCGGTGGTGTTACTGATGATCAGGAGTCAGTCCTCTCTGTAGATATTATGGTAGACGAAGCAGGTGAATTGAGCTTTTATAAGAAAGTCAGTTCCGAATCGGGTTATGACTATCTTGAATTCTACATTGACGGTACGAAGGAAGATAGCTGGAGCGGAGAAATTGATTGGTCGCCGGAGTCTTATACTTTGTCTGAGGGAAGCCACACATTAAGATGGAATTATACAAAAGATGGTTCTGTGTCAAATGGCAGTGACTGTGCATGGATCGATTATATCACCTTCCCGAAATTGGTACCACCAGCTTTGAATTTCACACCCGATACTCTGGAAACTTTTATGGAGGTAAATACAACACAAACTGAAACCCTGGAGTTAGTAAATTCTGCAAATGGCACAGTAGATTACACCTTATCTGTTGAGGACGCTGCTTCTAATCCATGGATTGACATACCTGCATCTAGTGGAAGTGTTGAGTCTATGCAGACTGAAAATGTTGATGTGGAAATTACAACAGGTGCTGAAGATAGTTTGTATACTTGTAATATTTTACTTTCTCATAATGGAGCCAAAACAGATACAATTATTCCCGTTGTTGTTCATGCAGATTATTACCCGGAATTGACCGTTGATCCCGCAGAAATAGAAGAGGAGATATTGATGGATTCTGTAAAATCTGTTTATGTAAAACTGAATAATTCCGGTTCAGGAGTTTTGGATTATGATGCAGAAATAGAGAATTCATCCGGAAATCCATGGTTAAGTATTCAAAATACAACGGGCTCGCTTGATGAAGGGACGGATTCGATAAAAGTAACTTTTGACGGAACAGGAATGGATGCAGGAATTTACAATGCAAATATACTGATCAATGATAATTCTAAAGGGCAAACTCTAATACCCGCGAATCTTATTATTAATGAACCGGAAAATTTTGTAATTCATCCGCAGGAATTATCTGAAACTATAAAAAGGTATGAGAGTGCTGAACTGAGTTTTTACGTAAAAAATATTATACCGGAAACAATTGATCTGGATTTAAGTTTGGAGGACTCCACTTATGCTTCAATGTTTGAATTAGATGCTACCCAGGCATCTCTGAATTCCGGGGATAGTGTTTTCTTTACATTAGACGTAAAACCCGGAGGCATTTTACCCGGAGAATATGAATGCAATTTGGTTATTCAATCTCAGATGCGTTATATTAAAAAATTACCTCTGAGTATTGAAGTTCAGGAACAGGAAATGATAAATGTCGAGCCTGATACGCTTGATTTAATATTGGGTAAGTTTGAAACGATAACACAGGGACTCACTTTGGATAATCTTTTAGAACAGGATATAAATCTGCATTACAGCCTGAGTGATTCAGTATTTTCTTCTGTCCTGCAGCTGAAACAAGGCAAGGATACATTGAATGCCTCAGCTTCAATAAGCAAAGAAATTAAGATACAACCTGAAGATTTAGATACGGGAAGATATAGTTTTCAATTACTTATCTCATCAAATTTAAGAAAAGTTGTCGAAGTGCCTGTGAATCTGGAAGTAATTGATCAGGGGGTGTTTTCTTTCAATCCTGAATCTTTAAACCCATCCTTGCTTTCCGGAGAGACAGATACAACAGAAGTGTTTATTGAGAATCATTCAGTTTCAAATGTAGAGTATAATATTAAAGAGTCCCTGAATGCCTATAAGTGGATTTCAGTAAATTCTTTAAATGATACAATTCAGGGGAAAGACAGCATTTCGATGAAGGTTTTCTTTGATGCCGGAGAATTAAGTGAAGGTGAATATGTTATGGATATCCAGTTAAATCAAAATTATAATGATTCCATATTTACTATACCTGTATTGTTAGAAGTAGACAAAAACACCTCTTTCAGACAGAATTTTCTTGAAGATCAGGTTCAGGTAAACTGTTATCCGAATCCTTTCTATAACAAATTGAGTGTTGTGCTTAATCTTGCGTCAACACAGCAGGAGCTTCGTGTTTCAGTTATTAACGACAATGGCCGGATGGTGTATTTCCTGCACAAAAATGGCCTTAACCCGGGTAAATATAAGTTTCCTCTGGATTTTAATGCGGAAAATATATCGGGTAGGGGCTTATTTTATTTGAAAATAGAAACTGAAACGGGTGTAATTGTGAAAAAATTGTTGCGTCTGAAATAAACTTTTGTGGTAATTAAAGAATCTCCTGCAACTCTTTTAATGCATGTATTTCATAAGTGCATTCTTCTTGGTGCGATTGATAATTCGGATTAAAAAATACCTGATCAATTCCTGCCGATTTGGCTCCTTTGATATCACCTTCAAGGTCATCCCCGACCATGATGCTTTTTTCGGCTTTGGTATTGGCTTCTTCCAATGCAAAATGAAAAATATCTATGTGTGGTTTTTGTATACCGGCTTTTTCTGATGTAATGATTTTCTGAAAGTATTGTTCCAGTTTACAATTTTTAATTTTTTTAAATTGCACATCATCAAAACCATTGGTTATAATATATAGGTTATATTTCTTTTTTAGATATGCTAGTGTGGAATGTGTATCCGGGAAAAGTTTTGTTTTATTTGCACTAAGAGTGACATAATCTTCTCCTAATTTCTTTGCTAAGGTTTCGTCTTGATAACCAAATTCTTCTAATGTTAATTGAAAACGTTTGTATTTAAGTACTTCTTTTTCAATATTCCCATCTCTGTATTCTTCCCATAATTGTTTGTTAATGCTGCGATAAGTTTCATGAAATGTATTAAAATCAGGAAAAATAACCCTCAAATTATGTTTGTCATACATTTCAATGAATGTATCCCTGGCATTTGATTCAAAATCCCACAATGTTCTGTCTAAATCAAAAAACACGCTTGTATATTGCATAAGATATAGTTGAGCCGTTGAAAGAAAGCAAATATATAAATGATTTCCAATTTTCAGTTAAACTTAAAGTTGATTTTAAAGATATTCAACTAGTTTTTCGAGAGCCATCCCTCTTGAACCTTTTATCAGAATAGAACTATCAGCAATTGGATGTTCGCTGATGTAGTTTATTAATTCTTTAGTATTCTGAAATGCAAGATATTTTTGAGGTTTTGTTTTTAAAAATTCTTTTCCCACAAAGTAAACATTCCTGAAGCCATATTCATGAATTTTACTTATAATGTTGTTATGTTCCTCTGCACTAAACTCCCCTAATTCAAACATATCACCAAGAATTACCACCTTTTTCTCTCTCTTAATTTCGTAAAAATTTTCCAGTGCTAAATGCATACTGGTTGGATTGGCATTATATGCATCCAGGAATATTTCATTTTTATCAGTTGTTAGAATTTGCGATCGATTATTTTCAGGAATGTAGTTTTGAATTGCCGAGAAAATATTTTTTGAAGAGACCTGAAAAAAACTTCCGATACAAATCCCGGCCAGAATATTTTCAAAGTTGTATTTTCCGGTTATTTGGCTTTTAATCAGCGTATTATCTTTTTTTATTTCTAAAAAAGGCACTGAATTGACAATTTCACCTCTGCAATCTGCATGGATACTATTACCGTAGGAATATGTTTTACAATTTCTTTGTTGTAAAAGTTCTTCCAGCAATTCATTGTCCTTATTGAAGAAAATAGTACCATCATTAGCACAAACATAATCGTATAGTTCGCTCTTCGCCTGAATAACATTTTCATAAGAACCAAACCCTTCCAGATGCGCTTTTCCTATATTGGTGATAAGTCCGTAATCCGGCGCTGCAATTTGGCAAAGGTTATTAATTTCATTAATGTGATTCGCCCCCATTTCAATAATAGCGAATTCGTGATTCTTATCTAATTGTAGAAGAGTAAGCGGAACACCAATATGGTTGTTGTAGTTTTTTGGGGTAGCAAGTGTGATATATTTCTCTGAGATAACTTTGCTGACTAATTCTTTGGTTGTCGTTTTGCCATTTGTACCTGTAATTCCTATTACAGTAGCATTCATTTTCAGGCGATGTATGTTTGCTAGTTCCTGAAGCGTCTTTAATGTATTATCTACCAAAATGAAACGCTCATCTTCTGCATATTTTTCTTCATCTACAACTGCATATTTGCAACCTTTATTTAATGCTTCTTTTGCATATTTGTTCCCGTTGAAATTTTCTCCTTTGAGACTGAAAAACAAAGAATTATCTGTTATTTCTCTGCTGTCTGTTGAAATAGAATTACATTCCAGAAATCTTTTGTATATATATATCGTATCCATATCAACAAAAATAAAAAAAACCTCATTCCAAAGATGAGGTTTTTTTCTATTATCTATTATAAAATAGTTAGATTATTACATGCCTTGAGGGCTACCTACGTGAGTCATTGCACAGCGGAACCCAATATCATTGGCCGCGCTGCTTTGATCCCTGAATCTTCGGGTAGCAGGGTTTAGCCAGTATGCTCTGTCTTTCCATGAACCACCTTTATATACCCTGGTCTTATCAGTAATGAGGGATGATTCATCTGTGTACATTTGATTTGTACTTTCGCTGCCTCTGCCTTCTTCACTGGTATAATCAATTCTTGATTGAAGATCGCCATCCTGATAATTACGATAATCCGCTTTTTGATAATTTCTTCTTCCGGCGGCATCTTCAGGTTCAATAGGTGTTTCCTGAATTCTGCCTAAGCTGTCACGAGGGGCAAGGCTTCCATCTTCATTTCTTACGCGTTTCTTAAAGACATTACCTCTATATGGATTGAAACCATCTACATCTTTATGTGAGGAAGGTCTGTAAACATCTAATACCCACTCGTTAACATTTCCAGCCATGCAATAAAGCCCAAAATCATTTGGCCAATATGCCGTTACATTAGTTGGAATACTGGCATTATCATTAAGATCTCCGGCAACTCCCATCATATCGCCTTTGCCTCTTCTGAAATTAGCCATCATTTTTCCCCGGTTTTTTCTCTCTGAATTTCTTACATTGTGGCCATCCCATGGGTATGTTCTTCTTTCATAGATTCTTTCTTCATAAGTATTTCCCACGTATGCCAAGGCAGCATATTCCCATTCTGCCTCTGTTGGAAGTCTATATTTTGGTAGTATAATTCCATCTGACATATTAACTCTACGTTCATCCTTGTTTGGATCGAGGGCAGGTAGATTTTGCCTGACTACACCTTCATATTTTCCGGCCAGATAAGCTTCTGTATTGAAGTTTTCTTTACCGACTTGTTGAGGATCCATTTCCAGGATTCCTTCTTCCACCAGGCGTCTTTCATTGACTCTATCTGTACGCCATGTGGTATAATCGTTTGCCTGAACCCAGTTTACGCCTACTACAGGATAATTGTTGTATGCCGGGTGTCTTAAATAATATTTTACATAAGGTTCATTGTAAGCCATTTTACTACGCCATACCAAAGTGTCTGGCAGTGCATTTTTGTGTACTTCTGGCTGATCGACAAAAACTCGCTGTAACCAGTTTAAATATTCACGATAATCAACATTTCTTACTTCTGTTTGATCCATATAGAAAGAAGAAACTGTTACTCTTCTGGGGTGCTTATCCCACTTGTATAATAAATCTTCCTGAGTTCGCCCCATAGTGAATGTTCCGCCTTCTACATAAACCAATCCTGGTCCTGCTTCTTGCTCGTAATCAGTGTTTACTTCAAACCCTCCATTGTTTGGATCATTATATGCCCAGCCAGTAGTTGGCGAAGTACTTCCTAATTCTTCTCCACCTCCTTGTGATCCGCAACTCGCGATAAAAAGGGTGACGACAAAGATAACCGAGTAGATCTTAAGGTTTAATTTCATAATAGACAAATTTTATTTTTAATTTCAAATATAATAATTTTTTGCTGTAAGCGAAATTTACTCAACAAAAATAACTGCTTTTTAGACGAAATTATTGTTTTATCGTTTTTTTTTCTCTCCCTTATACTGAAAATTTACTGTAAAGGTTACTTCATGAGCGCCTGAATATATATTTTTTTGCATACTGCCGAAAAAACTCCCGTCATAACTATAATGTATACTGTAATTTGAAAAATTAAATCCGGCATATAAAATTATATGAAAATATTGGAATTGATGATTATGTTTTGAAAATATTCCAAATTTATAGCTGTTGTTATCTATAATGCCTCCGTACTGGAAAGTAGCCTGAGATCTCTGTGCTTCAACGAATAAAACAGGTGTAAGTATTGGGACATTGCTTGTTTCTTTTTTCCACATCATCGGAATATCGATGTCAAAATATAAATTGTATTTACGGGGAATGCTTGTTTGATTTGAATTTAACATTGAAGTAGGTTTGTTCAGGTGATGTACTGCAAATCCCAGGCTGAACTCCCTGAAAGTCCTTAGCATATAATTTTTATATACCATCAAAACGCCTGTGTTAAATTCCAAATATTGATCTGTATGCGAAGTGAAATTTTCGCGTTTTGTTCTGTCTAATTCCCAGCTAACAGGATCAAACATGTCCGGGAAAATAAGATCTTTTGTATTGTAGGTGAGGTAACCTAGTTTGCTTTCAAGTCCTGCATATAAATAAATATTATTTTGCAACTGAAAATGATAAGAATACATAATGCTCCCAAAGATTCTGTTAAAAGTACCTGAACCTTGTCTGTCGTTAACAATTTGAGCGCCAACCCCTCCATGAAACGGATTGATTTTTTGATTGAATGAAGCCTGAGAAATCAAATAATTACCAAAATTTTTTGGTGAATAGTTTTTGTGATTGAGCAGAAGATTTGAATTTTGATCACTTCCTGCAAAAGCCGGGTTAAAGAAGATTTTTGACTGATTAATTTGGGAGAATTGAACATCCTGCGCAAAAGAAGAAATGGTGAATGTTAAAAAAAATAAAAGAGTTAAACGTCTCATTTTGCGTAAAGATGCTTTAAAATTGAAATATATAAATTTTGTTTAAAATATAATAATAGTTTTGGCGTTATTATATACTTTAAACGTAATCCATTGTTGATTATTTTTATTTCTTCTAAACCAAAGCTCGAATGACAAGGTATTGTATTTTTTTTATATTGTTTACTCTCCTGAGCAGTAGTTTGTTCTCACAGTCTGATGCAGTCAAAAGGAAGATTGAGTGGAAAGAACCACGTACCTTTAAAACATATAAAGAAAACAAGGAAATGAGTTCCGGCCGCTATCTTTTTTTTGAAGAGGCACATTATCCTGATCAAAAAACGGTTTTGCCTTTTTTTTCTGAGCTTTTTTCTCTGCAGAATGCTTTCGAAGTTAAAGTTACTTTACACGATTTGAAGTTTGTTCCATTGTCTCATTCCGAGGTTCTTAATAACGAAGCAAAAAAATATATAAAACAAACGATTCAGGTTTCGTCTGAGGTATATCTATCCGGGAACCAACCAAAACTGTCTGTTAAATTTGTTCCTGTTAGAAAAAATCCCAATAGCGGACGTTTTGAACAGTTGGAAGCGTTTACCCTGAAGTATAACACGATTAGTTCGAAGTCTTTTCAAAAGCAATCCGATGAAGACATATCTGAAGAGTCAGTTCTGGCCTCAGGTAAATGGAGAAAAGTTCGGGTGAAAAATAGTGGTGTCTATAAAATCTCTTATTCGCAATTGGAAAAGATGGGTTTTGAAAATCTTCAAAATATCAATATTTACGGAAATTCAGATGGGGTTCTTCCTATCAATAATAAAAATTTTGTAGATAAAGATCCTGGAAAAAACGCGATACAATACAAATTAGGTGAGGACAACGAGTTTAATAAAGGTGACTATATCCTTTTTTATGCTAAAAGTCCGCACCAATGGGAATATGATGAAAAAACAGGTTTTTTCTTCAGGAACAGCCATCCTTATACGGATCATAATTATTATTTTATTACTGACAGCAAAGGATCTACAAAAGATATTAAGTTAGTATCACCACCTACTGGTAGTTCTAATCAGGTCATAAATGAGTTTGTTGATTTTAAACACCATGAAAAAAATGACAAGAACCTGCTTCTTTCTGGACGGTTATGGGTTGGAAAACGATTTGATCTGCAAAATCAAAGGTCTTTTTCTTTTGATTTCCCTAATCTGATTACTGGTTCTACCGTTAAATTTAGAACAGATTTTATCGGGCGATCTCCATTAGTGAGCAATATAGCAATTACCCATGAAGACCAGCTTGTTGGGAGCAGAGATATATCGCCTGTCAATTATAATTTTACCGGGGATTATGCGAAGAAAGTATCTGTTCTGGATAGCTTCATGTCGAATACGAACCCTTTGGAACTAACTTTAAAGTACAGCAAGAGCAGTTCATCTTCGCTGGGGTGGCTCGATTATATTACTGTCAATGCAAAACGTGAACTGAAAATGCATGGGGAACAGATGCATTTTCGAATACCAGGAAGTGATGAACCCGAACAGGTTGAAATACAGCTTGAAGAGGCAGGAAAAGTACAAACTGTGTGGGAAGTTACTGACCCGAACAACGTGAAAGAGGTTGAATACACACTAACAAATGGGAATGTGCTTAAATTTAATACAGTTAAGGATACGGCGTGGAAAGAATTCATTGCAGTAACTGATGACGGACATTATAATCCTACAGAGCTGGGACCAGTTAAAAATCAAAATTTACATGGTTTATCCGGAGCAGATATGGTCATTGTAACAAAAGAAAAGTACCTGAGTCACTCAAAAGAGATTGCCGGGCTACATGAAAAGCATGATGATATGAAAGTCAATGTTGTTACTGATCGCCAAATATATAATGAATTTTCTTCCGGTTGTCCTGATCCATCTGCGATAAGAGATTTTGTAAAAATGGTATATCAACGCTCTGCGAATAGTGATTCTTTAAAATACTTATTGCTATTTGGCGATGGCACTTATAATAACAAGGAATGCCACACGAATGACAATTTAATAACCTACCAGTCAGAAGTTTCGCTGAATTATTCGAATAGTTTTGTTTCTGATGATTTTTTTGGCCTTCTGGATCAGCATGATAATACAGGCGGCAGACTTGATGGGTTAATTGATATAGGTGTAGGCAGGATACCTGTGGCAGACGCTCAACAAGCTCAGCATGCCGTAAGGAAAATCCGCTATTATATGGAATCTATGGAAAAGGGGTTCTGGACAAATAAATTGTGTTTTGTAGCGGATGATGAGGATAATAATTTACATATGAGGGATGCTGACAAACTAGCCAGATTTGTGGATAAAAATTTTCCTTCATTTGAAATTAATAAAATATATCTAGACAACTACCCACAGCAGACTTCTTCTACAGGAGAACTATATCCTGCAGTAAATAACGAAATAAGAGAGAAAATAAATAATGGTCTTTTACTTTTTAATTATACGGGTCATGGAGGTGAACATCAATTGGCACGTGAAAAAATTTTTACTGAAGAAGATATTAATTCACTGGTTAATTTTCCTAAAATGCCTGTTTTCATGACTGCAACCTGTGAATTTACAAGATGGGATGCTGTAAATTACACTTCTGCTGGCGAAAAAGTTTTTCTTAATCCACAGGGTGGGGCAGTTGCTTTGTTTTCTACCACACGCCTGGTATATGCCAGCTTAAATTACAATTTAAACAGGGCGTTTTATGACTTTGTTTTCCAGAAAGATAAGCAAGGTAAGCCTTACAGGTTAGGCGATATTGTCCGTTACACTAAGAATAATGCTGGTGATGATGATAATAAAAGAAATTTTTCTTTAATTGGTGATCCTGCATTATCACTACCGCTGGGAGAGAAGAAAATTATCACCGACTCATTGTTAACAAATAACACACCTTCTGATACCCTTCAGGCACTGGATAAAGTCAGTATAAAGGGACATGTAGAAAATTATTCGGGAACTATTGAGGATGATTATACCGGAAAAGCTTTTATTAAAGTAAAAGGAAAAAAAGAAGAGGTTACAACGAAATCAAATGATGGCGGAAATCCATTTCACTATGAAGACCGTAAAAGTACCTTGTTTAAAGGCGCCGTATCTGTAAAAAATGGAAATTTTGAAAGCAGTTTTGTGGTTCCATTGGACTTAGTTTCTGAATACGGAAAAGGAAGAACAAATTATTTTGCTAGTAATGATGCTGTTGCACAAGGAGCCGACACTACTTTTATTGTTGGCGGAACTTCCGATAATGTCATTGATGATGAGGAAGGACCGGAGATAGAGATGTATATGAATGACAATAATTTTGTTTCAGGAGGTGTTACTAACGAGCACCCGGTTTTTTATGCTAATTTGAGAGACAGTAGTGGAATTAATATTTCCGGAAGTGGTATGGGGCATGATCTGGTAGCGATCATTGATGGGGATGCTTCGAAAAAAATCAATCTTAATGATTACTATCAGGCTGAAGAAGATTCATATAAAGAGGGAAAGGTGGAATATCAACTTAGTTCACTCGAAAAAGGAAGACACACCTTAAAACTTGAAGCATGGGATGTAAACAATAACCTTTCCACAGCATCAATTGAATTCAGGGTTGCAGAGTCTAACGATCTTAAATTGGATCATGTATTGAATTACCCGAATCCCTTTACTGAGTCTACACACTTTTATTTTGAACATAACCGGCCTGGTGAACAACTAGATATATTAATTCAGATTTTTACGGTGTCAGGAAAATTGGTGAAATCAATACATAAACAAGTGATGCCCTCGGGTTTTCGCGTAGGCCCAATTCCCTGGGACGGATATGATGATTTTGGAGATAATATTGGGAGAGGAGTATATATCTATAAGCTAAAAGTTCGTTCTGAAGATGGAGAAACAGCAGAAAAAATTGAAAAACTGGTGATTTTAAAGTAAACCTAAATTTCGCAAATATTCATTGGTTTAGGTCAAAATTTATTTGCGGGTTTTTGGTAAACGAAGGAATTTTATTTTAACCTTAAAAAAATTATATATTTGTCAACTTTTAAAAAAGATTTTATGAAGCGACTTTATTTATTGGTGTTCATTTCTTTATTGGCAGGGCTTTATAGTTATGGACAAAGCGATGATGATTATCAGACGACAGGAGCAGAGCTTACAAGTAATGTGGAAAATTACTCAGCAAATTTTTTAACTATCGCACCGGATTCCAGAGCTGGTGCAATGGGCGATGCTGGCGTAGCAACCAGCGCCGATGGAAATTCTCTGCATTGGAATCCATCAAAATATGCTTTTATTGAGAATGACATGAGTGTATCCGTTTCTTACACCCCCTGGCTGAGAAATTTGGTAAGCGATATTGACCTGGGATACTTAAGCGGACATTACAGATTAGATAAAGAACAGGTAATTAGTGCTTCATTACTTTACTTTTCTTTGGGAGAAATAATATTTAAAAATAATTATGGCGATTACGCCGGACAGCACAGTCCAAATGAATTTTCAATCGATGCAGCCTATGCCCGTAGATTTGGTGAGCATTTTTCGGGTGGAGTAGCTTTTAGATATATCCGATCTGACCTTACAGGTGGTGCTTTTTCACAGGGAGTAGAGACCTCTGCCGGGAATGCTGTTGCAGCTGATGTTTCAATGTTCTACCAGAATGAAGGTTTGGAAGTTGATGATAATGAGTTTGATTTAAGATTTGGGATGAATATTCAGAATGTGGGGTCTAAAATTTCTTATACAAATGAACGGAAAAACTTCATACCCACAAATTTAAAATTAGGCGGCTCCATTGATTTTAAGCTGGACCAATACAATTCTTTAATGTTTACAATGGATTTAAATAAATTACTTGTTCCGACTCCCCCTGTCAGAAATCCGGAAACTGATTCAGTTGTTGCAGGAATGAATAACGAAGTTTCTGTACCACAGGCCATGGTGCAATCTTTTTATGATGCACCGGGAGGAATGGAGGAAGAGCTTCATGAAATCAGGTATTCTACAGGTATAGAATATTGGTATCAGGATGCCTTTGCAATTCGGGGTGGATATTTTCATGAACATCAAACCAAAGGGAATCGTAAATATTTTACAATTGGTTTAGGATTGAAACTTAATGTTTTCCGGGCTGATTTTTCATATCTGATACCTCGTTACCAAAATAATCCACTGGCCAATACAATGCGCTTTACAATTGCCCTCGATTTTGAAGCTTTAAGAGAGCAACGAAAATCTGATTAATTTTATATTTATGTCTATTTCAGCAAATTTTAGAATAGGTCATGGTTACGATGTGCATCGTCTGGATGAAAACAGGGATCTTATTCTTGGCGGAGTTAAAATTCCTGCTTTAAAAGGTTGCGTTGCCCATTCAGATGGTGATGTTCTGATTCATGCAATTTGCGATGCTTTGCTTGGGGCAGCTAATCTTGGCGATATCGGGAAACATTTTCCTGACGATGATCCCCGGTATAAAAACATTTCAAGCACGATTCTTCTTAATAAAGTGTTTGAATTATTAGAAGAGAAAAAATTTAAGATTAATAATATTGATTCTACAATATGTTTGCAGAAGCCTAAAATATCTCCTTTTATTGAAAGTATTCAGTCTAATCTGTCTCATATTCTGAAAATAGATGCAGTATCAGTTAAAGCCACCACCACAGAAAAACTCGGGTTTGTAGGAAAAGAAGAAGGTATAGCAGCTTATGCAGTTGCTTTGATCCGTAAAATCGAATGATTGGTACTATTATCCTAATTTCCAATTTTCTTTTATTTTTGTAATAAACCAAAATTTGTGTACTTATGAAGAAAGTAATGGTACTTGGCGCATCTCCAAATAAAAAGAGGTTTTCGCATTTATGCGTTAAAAGTTTATTGCGGCATGGTTATGAGGTCGTTCCAATAGGGAAAAGGAGTGGAGTTATAGATGAAGTAAATATTTTAACACAAAGGCCACAAATAAATGATCTTGATACGGTTACCCTGTATCTTAGTTCTGAGAATCAAAAGGAATACTATGATTATATTCTTGGATTAAAACCTAATCGGATCATTTTCAATCCAGGTGCTGAAAATCCTGAATTAAAAAAAATGGCAGAAGATAAGGACATTGCTGCAGAAGAGAAGTGCACCCTGGTTATGCTTAACTCAGGAAATTTTTAAATAAATGGAGTATAACAATATTTCTACTATAGATTCGCTGGAGAAAGCGCTCCACAATAATCCCTTTTCTTTGGTTTACTTTTCACATCAGCAATGTAATGTTTGTAAAGTATTGAAGCCTAAAGTTCATGATCTTATTGTAAACAATTTTTCTGAAGTTGCGTTGTTCTACGTGGATACAGTTAAACATCCGGAAATCTCCGGGCAGTTTTCTGTATTTGCTGTGCCGACCATATTGGTTTTCCTTGAACAGAAGGAATACATAAGAGAAAGCCGGCACATCAATTTGTCTGGTTTTTCAGAGCGAATTGAAAAATTATACAAAATTTATTTTGAATAATGTTAAGTTAAAATTATGGCATTAATTAAAAAAGTAAGGGGATTTACCCCAGTATATGGGAAAAATTGTTTTTTTGCCGATAATGCAACAATAATAGGTGATGTTACTATGGGCGACGAATGCAGCATTTGGTTTAATACTGTTCTGCGTGGAGATGTTAACAGCATAAGAATCGGCAATAAAGTGAACATTCAGGATGGTTCGGTTCTGCATACACTCTATAAAAAATCAATCATAGAAATTGGCGATAATGTTTCTGTTGGGCACAATGTAACGGTCCACGGTGCGAAGATCGACAATAATGTCCTGATCGGAATGGGAGCTACCGTACTTGACCATTCGATTATTGGCGAAAATTCTATTATTGCTGCAGGAGCTCTGGTGCTTGAAGGGACAGAGATCGAACCCGGAAGTATCTACGCAGGGGTTCCGGCTAAGCGAATTAAATCTGTGGATCCCGAACAAACCAAAGAGAAGATCAATAAAATTGCTGATAATTATTTAATGTATGCTGACTGGTACAAAGAAGAGGA